>DAIERH010000009.1 GCA_027346925.1 Geobacter sp. | reverse complement strand
TGAACGACTATCTGCAGAAGAACCAGGAAGCATTCAGGACGCCGGAGAAACTGGCGCTTTCCTACATCGTGCTCGACCCCTCCACCCTGGCGGGCCAGTTGCCCCTGAGCGAGGACGAAATCCAGACGTTCTACCAGAAGAACATCGACCGCTGGCAGGGCAAGGACGGCATCCTGCCGTTCAAGGAGGTCAGGGACAAGGTCAGGGTCGAGGCACTCAAGCAGAAGGCCGCCAAGCAGGCCTTTGAGCTTGCCGCCGACACCCTGTACAAGAACATCAAATCCGGTGACCTGAACCTGATCGCCGGGCAACTGAAGTTCAAGGTACAGGAAACGCCCCTGTTCAGCGCCAACACACCGCCGGCGGCCCTGGCCGGCGAGGCTGGCGTCATCAAGAAGGCATTTGAACTCAAGCAGGGAGAGTTGGGCGGACCGGTGGAGACGGCCAAGGGGATCTACATCCTGAAGGTAAAGGAGCGCAAGGCTGCCGCAGTCCCGCCGCTGGCGGAGATCAAGGCCGCGGTTGAGCAGAAGGCAAAAGAAGCCAAGGCGATCGAACTGGCCAGGAAGAAGGCCGAGGAGGCCGCCAAGCAACTGGCCGGCAAGGCTACCCTGAAGACCCGGACCACCGGCAGTTTCGGCTTTTCGACCAAGGGCGAGATCCCGACCGTCGGCATCGCTCCCGATCTGCTGGAGGCCGTATTCAAGCTGACCGCGGGCCAGGCCCCCGCCACCCCCTTCAAGGTGGGCAACCGCTGGTATAGCGTGCGCCTGAAGAGTCGTACCGAAGCGCCCAGGGCCGAATTCGACAAGACCAAGGAGCAGATCAAGCAGAAGCTGCTCCCCCGGAAGCAGGAAGAAGCGATCGAGGCATGGATCAAGGGACTGAGGGCCAAGGCCAAGATCGAGATCAACCAAGCGCTCGTCGCAGAGAAATAGGAGAGAGTTATGTCACAACCCGTCATGCAGACCGACTTCCCCGGACTGAAACTCATGGCCCGCGGCAAGGTACGCGATATCTACGACCTCGGCGACACCCTGTTGCTGGTCACTTCCGACCGCATCTCGGCCTTTGACGTGATCATGAACGAACCGATCCCGGACAAGGGCTTTGTCCTGACCCAGATATCCGCCTTCTGGTTCCGCCAGATGGAGGATATCGTCGCGAACCACATCCTCTCCACCGATGTGGCAGACTACCCGGCCGCCTGCCAGCCCTACGCCGACGTGCTCAAGGGGCGCTCCATGTGGGTCAGGAAGGCCAGACCGCTGCCGGTCGAGTGCATCGTCCGCGGCTATGTCTCCGGCTCGGGCTGGAAGGACTACAAGGCCACCGGGGCCATCAGCGGCATACGGTTGCCGGCCGGGCTGAAAGAGTCGGACCGCCTCCCCGAACCGATCTTCACCCCCTCCACCAAGGCGGAGTTGGGGACCCACGACGAAAACATCTCCTTCCAGAAGATGATCGAACTGTGCGGTGCCGATCTGGCTGAGCAGGCCCGCGACTACACCATCAGGATATATTCCCGGGCCCGCGACCTGGCCGACCAAAAGGGGATCATCATCGCCGACACCAAGTTCGAGTTCGGCGTCCACGACGGCAAGCTGATCATCATCGACGAGTGCATGACGCCCGATTCGAGCCGTTTCTGGCCCAAGGACCAGTACCTGCCGGGCGGCCCGCAACCCAGTTTCGACAAACAGTTCCTGCGGGACTACCTGGAAACCCTCGACTGGGGCAAGACCGCCCCGGCTCCGCCGCTTCCGTCGGAGATCGTCGCCAAGACCGCCGAGAAGTACCGCGAGGCGCTCTTCCGTATCACCGGTATCAGCGTCTGACGCGTACCAGCCCCTTACGATGTGCACAGGCAGGCCTCATGGCCTGCCTTTTTTGATTTTTTTCCAGCAGTGCTGGAAAATTGCCGGGCCTGGGCTATACTGGTTGGAACATGTAATTTTTCCAATCCCATATCCAAGGAGTGATCGCGACATGAAACTCGAAGAAATCAAAACCATCGCCAAACAGCACGACATCAAGGCAGGAAAGATGAAAAAGGCTGAACTGGTACGGGCCATCCAGCAGGCGGAGGGGAATGCGCAGTGCTTCGTTACCGGCACATCGTCGGTATGCGGGCAGCCGGGCTGCCTGTGGCGCGAGGATTGCGACTGATAGCTGGAAAAGCGGGGGCGCTTCGGTGGGAAGCGCCCCGTGATCGTTACCTAGCGGGCTGTGCGCAGGAATTTGCCCAGCTCCGTATCAACCTTGGAGATGTGGTTGAGCAGCCATTTGAGCAGCATGTTGTTGGTTTCCATGACGTGGTGGACAGCCACCCCCTCGGAGTCGATCTCGTTCTTGACCGCCATGACCCGCTCGATGAAGGAGTCGTGCTCCTTTTTATGCGACTCGTAGTTCGGATAGCCGTGTTTGCGCTGTAACCGCTCCTCGTTGCTGAAGTGCTCGATCACGTAGTCGTCCAAAAACGTCAGCAGCGGCTTGAGCTCCTCGATCCCCTTGCCCGCTTCACAGGCGCTCAGGAGACCATTGAAACGCTGTAGCAACTCCTTGTGTTGATCGTCGATCTCTTCCACGCCGATGGCGAGAGAATCTCTCCACTGAATTCCCATGTGTCAGTGCTCCTGTCTCATCAATATATTCAACAATACACGTGTAACGCGGGCCGGCTCGCGACTTTGCCCCAACTCGCCCCGCGATCCTCCACTACGTCGGGCAGGCTCCGATCATCCCATATCCTGCCTTGCCTTATGTTGACGTAGGTCAAGCTTTTCCGTTCGGTGTCCGGGACGCAGCCGCCGACTTGCGTTTACGCTTGCGCTTTGTTTCCTGCTTTTCAGCCTGTTTGCGCAGCCGCTCCGCCATCTTGCCCAGCCGTTCCGACACCAGATAATAGAGTGTGCCTTTGGGAAACTTGCCGTTTTTGCCCCGTACCCCGGCCGGCATGCCGGTCAGGATCTCGATCCCCTGTTCGATGGTCTCGACGCTCCAGATGTGGAACCGGCCGGCGCTGACCGCGGCCACCACCTCCTCGTTCAGCATCAGGTGCCGTTCGTTGGCCCTGGGGATCATCACCCCCTGGTGCCCGGTCAGCCCCTTGGACTTGCAGACCGCAAAGAATCCCTCGATCTTGTAGTTGACCCCGCCGATGGGCTGGATCATGCCGCGCTGGTTGACGCTGCCGGTGACGGCTATCCCCTGGTTGATCGCCACGCCGGACAGGGCCGACAGCAGCGCGTACAACTCGGTGGAGGAGGCGCTGTCCCCCTCGATCCCTTCGTAGGACTGTTCGAAGCAGATGGATGCCGACAGGGAGAGGGGGTGCTCCACGGCAAAGGTCCCCCCCAGGTAGCCGGTCAGGATCATAACCCCCTTGTCGTGGATCGGGCCGGACAGCTTGACCTCGCGCTCGACGTTGACCATGCCGGCCTGGCCGGTATAGACCTGGGCGGTGATGCGAGACGGCCGGCCAAAGGTATGATCCCCCAAAACGATCACCGACAGGCCGTTGATCTGTCCGGCAACGCTACCGTCCGTATCCACCATGATGGTGCCGTCCTCATACAGTTCGTGCAGACGCTCCTCGATGCGGTTGACCCGGTACAGCTTCTCCTCGGCCGCGGCCAGCACATCGCCGCCGCTCACGATGGAGCGGCCGGCCTTTTTGGCCCAATA
Source organism: Geobacter sp. (assembly GCA_027346925.1). Lineage (GTDB taxonomy): Bacteria > Desulfobacterota > Desulfuromonadia > Geobacterales > Pseudopelobacteraceae > JACPFJ01. The sequence goes on along the minus strand of DAIERH010000009.1, from coordinate 20,817 downwards.
ACTGGCCTCGCGGATGAAATCGGAGATCTCCATGAACTGGGAGGAGAGCTTGTGCTGGTCCTCCACCATGCGGGCGGTGTACTCCAGGAGGCTGGCGATGCCGCTGCGGTCGAAATGCAGGAGCTTCTCGCACCGGCAATGGGTGGCAACGAACAGGGCATAGTCCCGCATGATCTCCGGCGTGCGGGCCACATGGCTGTCGAATTCGGCCTTGACCTTGAAAAACTTGCGGTAGTCGGGATCCAGGTAGAACAGCAGGTAGTAGATCCAGGGGGTACCGATCATGATGATCTTGGCCTGGAGTTGCACCGGTTCGGGCTTGAGCGTCACCATGGTCATGAAGCGGTACTGCTCCAGCACGTCCTCGATCCTGATCTCTCCGGTACGGATGCAGCGCTTGAGCGCATCCCACACAAAGGGATTGATCAACACCTCGCGGGCGTCGATGACCAGGTAGCCGCCATTGGCGCGGTGCAGCGCCCCGGACTTGATCATGGTGAAATCGGTCACCGCCACGCCGCCGTACTGCATGACGTGCTCGATGCGTCCGAACAGGTTGTTGTAGGTGGGGTTGGACTCGAACACGACCGGAGCGCCCTCGGTCTCCTTGTTGTCCACCAAGACATTGACCTCGTAGCGTTCGAAGGTCGGTTCCTGGCGGGGCAGCTTCAGACCGGGGATCTGGGGCTGGGGCGCCTGGGGCTTGAAGTCGTCCAGGTTGTTGATGATATCCTCCTGGACCGCTTCCAGATAGGTGAGCACCTTGGGGAATTCGGCATACTTCTCCCGGAGCGGGTCGAGGCGGTGACCAAGGCAGGACATGCCCAGGTCACGATCGGCCTGGGCCAGGCCGTCCTTGGTGGCCTTCTCGCTGTCGCGCACCTGGCGCAGGACATCGTTTAGCTTCTCGGTCAGTTCCTTGCCGGTCTGTTCCAGGTTTTCACGCTCTGCATCGGAAAGCGCCTCGTACTCCTCCTGGGTATAGTTGCGCCCCTCCTTCTGGGGCACGACCACCAGGCCGGACACCGTCCGTTGGAGGGTGAAGCCGCGGGCCTCGGCCTCCTTTTCCAGCCCCTGGAAGAGTTCGTTGTTCTTGGCCTGGTACTCCTCCAGGATCTCGGCCCTGCGGGTCTCATACTCCTTGCTCTCCAGGGCCTTGGGGATGTCGGTCCTAAAGGCCTCGACCAGTTCCCGCATGTCCGCCGCCAGTTCGCTCCCCCTGCCGGCCGGCAGCGAGAGGGAAACGGCCGAGTCGCTGTCCTTGAAGTTGGCGACGTAGACCCAGTCATTGGGTTGCGGCTGGGCCTTGGCACGTTTCCTGAGGAGGCTGCGGATGGTGGAGGCCCGGCCGGTACCGGTCTCGCCGGAGACATAGAGGTTGAACCCGGTCTCTTCCATGCCCAGACCGAATTCGATGGAGCGCAACGCCCGTTTCTGGCCGATGGCGTCTTCCAGGTCGGGAAGGTGTTCGGTTGTCTCGAAATCAAACAGGGCCGGGTCGCAGGTCCAGCGGAGCCGTTCGGCCGGTACCCGGCAATCGTCAGGTTTCATACGTATCTCCTCGTTCCGGGGGCAAATGCCGCGGAAGGTAACAGGTTGTTAATAGTGGAGCGAGAAGACGCTGCTGTCAAGATTTCTCGATCATAGCCCGAAAATCACAGAAACATGGGCAGCGGCTGTTCCAGGATGCGCCGCAGCTCAGCCAGGAAGGCCGCAGCGTGGGCGCCGTCCACGACGCGGTGGTCGGCGGAGAGGGTGACCCGCATGGTCGGTGCGGCAACGAGTTCGCCCTCCCGCACCGCGGGTCGCTCGGCCAGCGCTCCGACCGCCAGCACTGCCACTTGGCCCGGCATGATCAGGGCCATGAACTCATCCACGCCGTACATCCCCAGGTTGGAGACGGTGAAACCGCCCCCGGACATCTCAGCCTGGGTCAGCCGCCCGCTGCGGGCCCTGTCCGCCAGCCTGTCCGCCTCGCGTTCGATTTCAGCGGGCGAGAGCCGTTCGCACTCCCTGATGACCGGCACCAGCAGACCATCGTCCAGGGCAACGGCAAAGCCGATAGGGACACCCTGCGCGGCCGCGGCGTTCAGGCGGGGGAAACGGCCCAATGCCGTGGCACACCCCTTGATCACCAGGGCGTTGTATCCCACCGCCTTGTCGCCTCCCTTCAACTCGCGGACCACCTCGGCGCAGGCCTGCATGTCGATCTCCATCGTGACCGTGAAGTGGGGGATCTCGTGCCAGGAACGGGTCACGGTGGCGCTGATCGCCTGGCGCATGGCCCCAGCCGGGGCCGCCTCCGCCGGTTGGGGCGATACCTCCGAAACCGCGGCGGGTACCGGCTCCACTAAGCCACCGGGCGAAGCGGCAGGGGCCTTGCCCGTGCCATGGGCAGCGATGAATGTAGCCAGGTCCTCCTGCATGACCCGTCCCTCGGGGCCGCTGCCCGGCACCAGCGCCAGGTAGATGCCCGCCTCCCGCGCCATGCGCCGCACCATGGGCGAGGCCTTTTCGTGTCCTTCGCCCTGGATTGGCGGCGCCGGGGGGGCGGGTGGGGCCTCCGGAGCCGGCGACGGCACGGCCGGAGTAACTGCCGGCGCGGGGGGCTCCGCCTGAACGGGTGTTTCAGGTGGTGGAGACGCAGCCGTTGCTTCGGGCAGCGCGTCACCCGGCTCGCCGATCACCCCCAGCACCGTCCCCACCGGCACGGTCTCTCCGCCCGTTGCCATGGTCTTCAGCAAAACCCCCGAGCTAAAGGCCTCCAGTTCCATGACCGCCTTGTCGGTCTCCACCTCGGCGATCACCTCGCCCCGTTCGATCCGCTCCCCCACGCTCTTGCGCCAGCCGATGAAGCGGCCGTCGGTCATGGTGTCGGACAGTTTCGGCATGGTTATCTCTGTTGCCATGGCTGCACCTTTATTGTCTGACCTGTCAGACTGGTCAGACATGTCAGACTGTTAGTTTAGTACTTCCCCTGCATGACCGCTTTCACCGCCTGCACGATGGTTTCCTTCTGGGGGATGCACAGTTTCTCGATCTTGCGCGAATAGGGCATGGGCACATCCAGCCCCGATACCCGCCTGACCGGTGCCTGCAGCGAATCGAAGCAGTTCTCGAAGATGCGGGTGGCGATCTCCGCTCCCAGGCCGCAGGTACGCCAGCACTCCTCCACCACCACGGCTCGGCCGGTCTTTCCGACCGAGGCCAGGATGGCCGGCTCGTCCAGCGGCGCCAGGCTGCGCAGGTCCAGCACCTCGCAGGAGATCCCCTCTTTCGCCAGCTCTTCGGCCGCCTGCAGGGCCAACACGGTCATGCGGGCATAGGCCACGATGGTCACCTGCTCGCCCGGCCGTTTGACATCGGCCTTGCCCAGGGGGACCAGGAACTCCGGGTCCTCAGGCACCTCCCCCTTGCTGTTGTAGAGCAGTTCATGTTCCAGAAAGATCACCGGGTTGTTGTCGCGGATGGCGCTTTTGAGCAGCCCCTTGGCGTCGGCCGGGGTGGCCGGGTAGGCGACACGCAGGCCGGGGCAGTGCATGAAGAAGGTTTCCAGACTCTGGGAATGCTGGGCTCCCAACTGGCTGCCGCCCCCCCCCGGCATACGGATGACCATGGGCAGAAAGGTCTGGCCCCCGAACATGTAACGGGCCTTGGACATGTGGTTGACGATCTGGTCCATGGCCAGCAGGGCAAAGTTGACGGTCATCAGTTCGGCCACCGGCCTGAGTCCCCCCATGGCGGCCCCCACGGTCACGCCGACAATGGTGTTCTCCGAGATGGGGGTATCCTTGACCCGCTCCTCGCCGAACTCGGCCAACAGCCCGCGGGTGACCTTGAAGGAGCCCTCGTACAGGGCCACGTCCTCGCCCCAGGTCACCACCGAGGGGTCGCGGCGCATCTCCTCCTTCAGGGCCAGGTTGAGCGCGTCACGGTAGTTCATTTCAGACATAGATGTCCTCCCATACCTGTTCATCCTCCGGCCAGGGAGACTGCTCGGCGAACTGGACCGCCTCCTCCACCCTGGCCTTGCAGCGGGCCTCGATGGCGTCCAGGACCTTGCGGTCGGCGATCCCCTCCTCCGTCAGCCGCCGGGCGTAGTTGGGGAGCGGGTCGCGGGATTTCCACAGCTCATGTTCGGCGGCCGAGCGGTACTTGCCCGGATCGGACATGGAGTGCCCCCGGAAACGGTAGGTGGTGGCCTCGATGAAATAGGGCAGCCCGCTCTCGCGCACCTTCTCGGCGGCATACTTGACCGCCTTGTAGACGGCGATCACGTCCATGCCGTCCACCTTCTCGGAGGGGATGTCGTAACCGCAGGTGCGCTTGTGGATGTTAGCCAGGGCCGAGGAGCGGTGCACCTCGGTGCCGATGCCGTAGAAATTGTTCTCGCAGACGAACAGCACCGGCAGTTCCCACAGCCGGGCCCAGTTGAGCGACTCGTGGAAGGTGCCCTGGTTGACCGCGCCGTCCCCGAAGAAACAGGCGGTGATGCGGTCCTCGCCCCGGTAGCGGCTGGCAAAGGCCAGTCCCAGCGAGATGGGGAACTGGCCGCCCACGATGGCATATCCCCCCATGAAGTTGAGTGCCGGGTCAAAGAGGTGCATCGAGCCCCCCTTGCCCTTGCAGATGCCGGTGGCCTTGCCGAACAGTTCGGCCATGACCCGTTTGGGCTCGGCGCCCCGCACGATGGCCTGGGCATGCTCCCGGTAGGCCGAGATGATATAGTCGTCCCTGTGCAGGGCCGCGGTAGCCCCCACCGCCACCGCCTCCTGTCCGCTGTACAGGTGCAGGAAGCCGGTGATGTGCCCCTTGGTGTACTGCTCGGCGCAGCGCTCCTCGAATTCGCGCGCCAGGAACATCTGCTCATAGAGCTTCAGGAGTTGCTGATCCGGCAGAACAATGCGCAGCTTGGTTTCCATCGAACTCCTCCCGCGGCCGCACGGCCGCATCCATTACGAATCGGCCGTCGTCTCCCCAGAATGCCGGGCGCGCCGTTCGGCCTCCGCCATGATCTCCAGCAGCGAGAGGTCCACCTCGTCCCGCTTGCCATGCAGCGTCATCGCCAAACGTGGGATGTAGCCGCGCTCCAGCAGCAGACGGTACGAACTGGCAAAGCTCAGGTCAAGCGCCCAGGATATCTGCAGCAGCTTGAAGTCATTGAGGGTGCGGCAATCCTCTAGGTGCACCACCTGTTGTTTTGCCAGCGCCGCCAGGCAGGACGGCGAAAATTCCGCCAGGTCGGGCAGTCCCAGGCAGGCGGCCGAGGCCCGTTCCTCTTCCGGCAGGGTGAATTCATCGAGGAACACCCGCCAGATGTCGAGTTTGTCCGCATCGCGGATCAACTGGATGAAGAGCCTGGTAGGGGAGTGGACCTTTTCGGGCGGTTGCAGCAGATTGTGAAAACGCACCGCCTCTTCGATCAGCAGACACGTGTCGGGCGGCAGGTCGTCAAGCAGCCTGTGCTCGCGGATGACCTCCACGGCCAGACGCGCATGGTTATCGGAATCGCTGTCGCGAAAGGTGCGCCACCGGCGGTACTGGGGGAAGCGTCCCACATCGTGCAGCAGTGCGGTTGCACCGGCAATACGGGTCTCTTCGCCCGAAAGCCCTTCGCCCGCGGCAAGCAGGTCCATGACCGCGCACACCTTGCGGGTGTGCTCGACCTTGAGCTGAATGTTCCTCAGCCCGTCGGGATCGATGTCGTAAAATGTCTGGACATAGCCATCGAACCAGTGTCGAATGGCGTCAAGCCGGGGCTGTTCCATGGTCGTTCCGAATAGTCGGGATGCGTTGAAATTATCCAAATAATACTGTACCCTGCTGCGATGTCAACCGAACCACTCAACAACAAGCCGCGTGAGGAAATCGATGCAGTTGTCGCTTCTTGACACCCCTGATCCCAAGGAAACCGCCCGGAAGCGGGCAGACGAGTTGCGCCGGCTGCTGGAGCACCACAACCGGCTCTATTACGTGCTCGACGCACCCGAGATCAGCGACGCGGAGTACGACTCCCTGTTCCGGGAATTGCAGGCGCTGGAGCTGCGTTTTCCCGAGCTGGTGTCACCCGAGTCGCCTACCCAGCGGGTTGGGGGCACGGCGCTGGAAAAGTTCAGGGCCGTGACGCACCGGCTTCCCATGCTCTCCCTGGAGAACGCCACCAACGACTCCGAAATCAGGGAGTTCGACCTGCGGGTCAAGAAGGTCCTGGGGCTTGCTCCCGATGCGGTGGTCGAGTATGTGTGCGAGCCCAAACTGGATGGACTGGCGGTGGAACTGGTCTACGAGGAGGGGGTGCTGACGGTCGGCGCCACCCGCGGCGACGGCATCACCGGCGAGGACGTGACAGCCAACATCAGGACCATCCGCGCCCTGCCGCTCCGTCTCGGCGGCAAAGGCATCCCGCCGCTCCTGGAGGTGCGGGGCGAGGTTTTCCTGTCGCTGGAGGCGTTCCAGCGCATCAATGCCGAGAAAGAGGAGCAGGGCGAGGCACCCTTTGCCAATCCGCGCAACGCAGCGGCCGGGTCGCTGCGTCAACTCGATCCGCGCATCACGGCCCGTCGGCCACTGTCGTTCTTCTGCTATGCCCCCGGCGCCTGCGAGGGGGTGGAATTCGGTTCGCAGCAGGAATTCCTGAACAGCACCGCCGGCTGGGGAGTGCCGGTCAACCCGTTGGTACGGCGGGTCCAAGGAATCGAGGCGACGGTGGCGTATTACCTGGAGATGCAGCAGCGGCGCGAGTCGCTCCCGTACGAGATCGACGGCACGGTGATCAAGGTCGATTCCTTTGCCCTGCAGCGTGAGCTGGGCGAAAAGAGTCGCTCGCCGCGCTGGGCCGTGGCCTGCAAGTTCCCGCCGCGCCAGGCGGTGACCGTGGTGGAGAACATCATCCATTCGGTGGGCCGCACCGGGGTGATCACGCCGGTGGCGCAACTCAGCCCGGTGGAGATATCCGGGGTGACCGTGTCCCGCGCCACCCTGCATAACTGGGACGAGATCACCGCCAAGGACATCCGCGTGGGCGACACCGTGGTGGTTGAGCGGGCCGGCGACGTGATCCCGGCCGTGGTCCGGGTGGTGACGGAGCGGCGCAACTCGAATGCGCAACCGTCCCTCCCGCCGGCGAAATGCCCGGAATGCGGTTCCGAGGTGGTCCGCATCGCTGACGAGGTGGCGGTGCGCTGCATGGGGCTCTCCTGCCCGCCCCAGATCCGCGAGTCGATCATGCACTTTGCCTCGCGCAACGCCATGGATATCGAGGGGCTGGGGGAGAAGTTCATCGAGCAGCTCCTTTCCCTGGGGCTGGTGCACAGCGTGGCCGATCTGTACCATCTGACACGGGACGACTTCATGCGCTTCGAACGCATGGGCGACAAACTGGCCTCGAACCTGCTGACCGCCATCGAGAACAGCAAGCAGCGGGACCTGGGGCGCTTCATCTTTGCCCTGGGCATTCGCCACGTGGGGGAACGCACCGCCAAGTCCCTGGCCCAGGCCTTCGGCAGCCTTGAAAACCTGGAGCGGGCCACCTTCGAGGAATTGACCAGTATCCGCGACATCGGCGCCACGGTGGCCCAGAGTATCCGCACCTTCTTCGACAACCAGGAGAACATCGCCGTTATCAGGCGCATGCTGGAGGCGGGCGTGGCCCCGGCCGTGGAGGAAAAGCGGGTGGGCGGGCGCTTCACCGGCAAATCGTTCGTCTTTACCGGCAAGTTGTCCCATTTCACCCGCGAGGACGCCTCCAGACTCGTTGAAGACGAAGGGGGCAGCGCCGTGGGGTCGGTGTCGAAGAAAACGGATTTCGTCGTGGCCGGCGAGGATGCCGGCAGCAAGCTGGCCAAGGCCAGGGAATTGGGTGTGACCGTGCTGACGGAGGAGGAATTTCTGGAGTTGGTTGGGCAGAAGGGGTGAGACGCATTGTGTCATACCTCACCTTTCCCGGAATCGTGGTCCACGAATTCGCCCATGCCTGGGCCTGCAAACGGCTGGGGATACGGGTCCACCACGTCTGCTACCTGCGTCTCGGCGACCCCATGGGGTATGTGCTGCACGAAGCACCGGCTTACGCGTTCCAGCACATCATGGTGGCGGTGGCACCCTTTTTCGTTTCAACCCTGCTCGCACTGTTTTTCAGCCTGGGGGGATGTTTCCTGGCCAGAAGCCCCTTTTTTGCCGAGACGCGCGACGTGCTCGCCCTGACGGGCCTTTGGCTCGGCTTTTCCTGCGCCCTGCACGCCTTCCCCAGCTCCGGCGACGGAGACAGCCTCTGGTTGGACGTGAGAAGCCCCGATGTGAATCTGCTTTCAAAGCTGCTGCTGGTTCCGGTGGTGGGAATGATCCGTCTGGGACAGATGGGGACGCGCCTCTGGCTGGACGCCCTGTTCGCCCTGTGTGTCGTGGCCCTGCCGCCGACGCTGCTGCTGGTCATTACGGGTTAGTTTATTCCTCTATCCGGGGCGCCTGAATGGCGCGGATCGAGCGGTTTAGCGTAAAATACAACAAAGGAGTGTGTCATGTCCGAAGAAACGCCGGTATCCTGTTCAAAATGCAGCGCGGTATGGCAGAAGTGCGGCACCACCAATTGCTGGAGCGGCGACCCGGCCACCGCGCCGCCCAGGCCGGGCAACTGCCCTTCCGCCAGCTACGGGGATGTGGTGACAAAGACCTTCAACGAATACCGTGGGGAAAGTGAGGATGCCCGTATCGCCTTTGTGGCGGCGCGGGTCGAGGGGCTCTGCTATCAGCCGGTGCCGGGCAGCGACGCCGTCAATGCCCGCTGGACGCGGGTGGAGGACACCATTGCCTTTGCCAAGCTGATGGGATATGCCAGGATCGGCATCGCCACATGCATCGGCATGCTGGACGAGGCCGAGCGGCTCTCGGCCATCCTGAGGGCTCAGGGGTTCGAGGCGCAGAGCGTCTGCTGCAAGGCGGGCAGCATCGACAAGATGGAGTTGGGGTTGGCGGAGTCCGACAAGGTCCGGCCCAACACCTTCGAGCCGGCCTGCAATCCCATAGCCCAGGCCGAGATCCTCAACCGGCAGGGGACCGACATGAACATCATCCTCGGCCTGTGCGTCGGCCACGACATGCTCTTCAACAAGCACTCCCGGGCGCCGGTGACCACCCTGGTGGTCAAGGACCGGGTAACCGGCCACAACCCGGTGGCGGTGCTCTACGGACAGAATTTTTATTACAAGCGGTTGCAGAAGCAGCCGGTACTCAAAGGAGACGAATAGCCGCCCCTTGACAGACTCAAAATCGACATTATGTTTTGTGGTGAGAAATGCTTCAGGCATTACATTCAGCAAAGGAGGAACGCGATTATGGCACTCGTCAAGTACAATCCGCTGAGGGAACTGCGCACCATGCAGGAGCAGATGAACCGGCTGCTGAACCTTTCCTGGAATCATGAACTGGGAGGAGAGGATATCAAGGAAGGAATCTGGCAGCCGGCAGTGGATATCTACGAGACCGAAGAGTCCATCGTGATCAAGGCCGAACTGCCGGATGTGGACCAGAAGGACATCGAGGTGCGCATCGAGGACAATACCCTGACGCTCAAGGGCGAACGCAAGCACGAGAGCGACGTGAAGAAGGAGAATTACCACCGCATCGAACGTTACTTCGGCACCTTCCAGCGCAGTTTCAGCCTGCCGGCCACCATCCGGCAGGAGAACGTCAGCGCCGTCTGCGAGAAGGGGGTTCTAACCATCACCCTTCCCAAGAAGGAAGAGACCAAGCCGAAGCAGATCAACATCCAGGTCAAGTAGGGCAGATATATTTTTCACTAAAATCCAAAATTTCGCTTGCACTGCACGCCATCTTTTGTTATTGGTTTCAGTCTTCGCGGTTTGTCATAAAATTTTGCGCTTGTAGCTCAGCTGGATAGAGCAACGGACTACGAATCCGTAGGTCGGGAGTTCGAATCTCTCCAAGCGCGCCAAAAAATCAAGGGGTTACGGATTACACCGTAGCCCTTTTTCTTTTTTCTATTCGCGGCTATCCGGATGTTGTAATAATACATTATTTGAAATATATTGATTCGTTATTTTGCAAAATAGAGTTATCCGGAGCAAACGCGGGACGGGTTACGCCGTTACACAGGGCGGACATTTCATTGCTGCCGGCGTGAGGGACTATGAAAATTAAAACAAAGCTTTTCTTGAACGTTGCGATTGTTGCCGGCATTTCGGTGGCAATTTCCGCTACCAGTTACGTCAGCATGACCTTTATCAAGGGAAAACTGGCCTATCTTACGGAAAAGAGCACACCGTTCCAACTCAGGACCCTGGAATATGAACGATCGATCCAGGCTGCTACCGCGGACCTGGTTAAAGTCAGTGCGGCGAGAACCAGGAAGGAGTTTGATGATGCCCGGACCGATGCATCAAAGTCACTTGAATCTGTAAAAAAGACCCAGATGACCATTGAATCCATGTCCGGTGAAAACTACTCTACCCATTCCGAGTTGGAGGGTATTTTCAACCGGCTCGTCGAAACGGTCACTGCAAGCATTGCATCCCAGGAGGACGCCAACAATGCGGCGAAGTCGATAACGCAGCGCCTGAACGACACCATCGTCAAACTGAAGGAGCTCGACGGCCTGGTCAAGGCCCTGCAAGCCTCACGTTCCGCCACGTACGCCACATTTGTCGAGGGGAGGAACTCCTTTTCCGACAAGCTTACCAGTCTCGAAATGACCAAGGCACAGCTTAAGGACATGATGGTCCTCTGTCTTCAATCGCAACGCGGCAACGCCAGGAGCTACAAAAGCGAAGTAAAGGGGCATATCGACAGACTGCTGCAAAACGGCAATGTGCGAGGAAACCTGAAAATGAAGGCCGAGGTAATGAGCCTTGCCACAAAGCTGGACGAATATTTTGCCTTGAGAATAGCGGGAAACAATAAGGCAGACGGGATGATCGCCGATTTATCGGATAAAATGGATGCGATTATCGGCTCTCTTGAAAATGAAATAGATAACGTCAGCGAAAAAATATCGGATATAACCGGCAAGAACGGGAACTCGTTTGTGCAATCCAACATTACGGTAAATGCCCTTGCCAGCAATTCCGAGTTGCTGGCGTACGGGGCATCGGTCGATGGGCTTGTCACACGGCTGTTTACAGCTGCCACGGAAAAGGAGATAGATTCGACCCTGGCGAACGTGGGGGCACAATATACCAAGATCCACAAGGCAGAGGCGGACCTTCAAAGGTTTTTCAAGAAACTCGGCGCGGCAAAGGAACTCGCGGTGCTGAACAGGGCGACATCGGCGCTGGATGGTGTGTATGCAAGCCTGACAACCAAGGAGGGCATCGTCCCGAAGCTGAAAAACAGGCTGGCAATGCAGGAGGCGGCGGTGCAGGAATCGGCCAAGCTCCGTAGCATCGTCATGCAGCAGGCACAGAAAAGCCGGCAGACATCGAGCGTTGCGCAGGGTGAGCAGGAAAAGTCCATCTCGGATGTAAACGGGATGATACGGAAAAGCCTCTCCCTCACCGGGCTTATCGGGTTCAGCGCCATCATCCTGGGACTCTGCTTCGGCATCTGGATATACCGTGCCATTTCATCCCCGCTCGCCGGCCTCATCACGGCCGCCGAGTCGATCGCTTCCGGCAACCTGCAATGCTCGATATCCTCGGAAAGAAGAGACGAAATCGGCCAGGTTCAGAAAGCCATGGCCGGTATGGTCGTCAGCCTCCAGGGGATCGCGAAAAAGATCGGTCTTGCGACGGATACCCTGGCGACCAGTTCGGACCAGCTCTCCTCAACCGCGACTGCTCTTGAGAAAGGCACGGGAGAGCAGACCGGCCGAATAGAGCAGTCGGCGGTTGCCATGACGGAGATGTCCCACTCCATCAACGACGTCTCGGAGAACGCCAACACCACGGCAGCCACGGCCATGACCATGCGGGAGGCGGCAAGCACCGGCCGGGCCAGGATGCATACCGCTGTCAACGAGCTGCATCTGTTTGCCGACGCCATAAAAAACTCTGCCAGGGAAGTGGAAAAACTGGGGACCCAGTCTCAGGAGATAACGGGTATCGTGTCGTTGATCAACGATATCGCGGACCAGACCAACCTGCTGGCGCTGAACGCCGCAATCGAAGCGGCGCGGGCCGGGGACCAGGGACGCGGTTTTGCCGTTGTCGCCGACGAGGTGCGCAAGCTGGCCGCAAAGACCGCCGAAGCAACCGAGGATATCGTGACGAGCGTGGATTCGATGCGCTCCGGCGTGGAACAGGCGGTGAAGCTCATTCAGGAGGAAAGCTCATCGGTTGACCGGGTTGTGACCATTGTCAACGAATCGGTCCACTCAATCGACGAACTTGTTGAGAACATGGACAAGATTTCGGACATGGTGGGCAAGATTGCCGTCGCGGCCCAGGAGCAATCATCCACGTCGGACGATATTTCCCATGGCATGAATACCATTGCCGAGGTTGCCAAGCAGATCAAGACCGCATTTGTCGATGTCAAGAAATCATCCGAAAGCCTTGCCGCAACCGCCGCGGACCTGAACGACACCGCCAAATGGTTCAAACTGTGACGGTCACTATGGATGAACCGGGACCGGACTGAGGACCATGGCGTGACGGCCTTGCATGCCGTCACCTTCGTGCCTTGCCGCGAATGGCCTCGATGCCGACCCTGAATACCCTGGTTCTCTCCCATTGTGCCGTGATGTATTGCAGCCCTTTCGCACGAAATCCCGCGGAGTACTTTGCCACCAGCCCTTCCAGGGCCTGCTGCTTTTCCCCGTCGAAAACCTCTGCCGCCCTGCCGGAGATGATGACGCTTTCGTACCGTGTGGCAAACTGGTCCGGCAGCACCTCGGTCTTCCCCACAACGCAGAACGAAACCCTGCTTTCCGCAGCCATGTTCTCCAGCTTGCGCCCTTCCAGGGCACAGTGGAAGTAGATGGCGTCGTTTATCACACAGTAGCTGAGCGGAATGCCGTACGGCTGACCGTCGTGGCCGCAGGTGGAGAGCACGCCATATTCACCACGCTCCAGCAGATCCCGTGCCTCCAGCTCGGTACTGCCGCGTTCCTTACGACGCAGTTCATGGTGCATGTCAGCGTCTCCTATAGATTCAGTAATTGTGTGAAGCCCGGCGATGTCCGGTTCGGGACGAATTGGGTAATTTCATACGTGGCAACGCCATTGGACTTGAAGGGGTCACGTTCAAGGATCTCTTCAAGCTCTGCCCGGGTAACCCCCTGCGCCAGGATGATGCCGCCGCTGCGGGGAACCTTGCGGCCGGAGGCGATGAAGACACCTTTGGCAAAGTAACCGTCCAGGAAGGCGATATGGGCGGGAAGGTGGCTGTCCACCACCTCCAGCGGCTGTTGATAGTGTACGGATACGATGAACATTTCGGCTCCTTGCAGGCCTGCAGGGTTTAGATCACTGGTTGACGAATTTGGCGTTCCAGGCAAGCGTTTCACCTACAGTCATCAATCTCATGGGAGGACGAGGGCCATCCTGCGGCAACGCTGACAATGCCTTGGAAAACTCCTCTGGGGTGCCTTTCAACAGGGGGTTGGTCCCGTAATGCATCGGAATGACCAGACCGGGATTGACCAGCCTGGCGGCCAGTGCGGCCCGTTTCGGCCCCATGGTGAAATGACCGCCGATGCAGGCCAGCATGATGTCGATCTTGTTCAGCGAACCGATCAGGGCCATGTCGGAGAATACATCCGTATCGCCGGTATGATAGATGGTCGGCCCGCCCTTGACGGCGATCACGAACCCACCTGGCGTGCCCCCGTAGACGACCTTGCCGGGCAGCGGGCTGCCCGGCACGCCCTCGACAACCGAACTGTGCACGGCCGGCACCAGCAATATCCGCACCTCGCCGTCCAGCAGGTCCAACTCGCCGCCGGGAAACCCCATATGGCTCCGCTCGGCCTGTTTCTCGGGAAAACCGCCGTATTGCACGAGGGTGCGCCCCAAATCGTAGTTGGCCACCAGCTTGGCGCCGGTCTTTTGGGCGATCTCCACGCCATTTCCGATATGGTCGCCATGGCCGTGGGTGATCAGGATCAGATCCACCTTGGTAAGGGCGGCGAGATCAGCGGCACCGTTTTTGTTGAGCGGATTGGTGATCCAGGGGTCGATGAGCAGCACCTTGCCGGCCGGCGTGGTAATCTTGAAGGCGGACTGGCCATACCAGGTCAGCTCTGTTTTGCCGGCGGCCAGGGCCTTACCGGGCATGACCAGCATCGAGGCGAGAACCAACAAACGTGGAATCAGCATCAATCCCTTCATCAGTGACCTCCTTGGAGTCAGATTTACGCATCGGCGGTGGCCAATCCGGCGCGCACCTTGGCCAAAAGCCCGTTCAGTTGCGTCCGCTCCGTCTCGTCAAGCATGGACATGATCCGGCTGACCCTGTGATAGTGCCGGGGCAAAACCCGGTCCAGCAGTTCTTGCCCCGTGCTGGTGATGGCCACCACAAAGGCGCGCCGGTCCTGTTCGTCCGCCTCCCGTGTCACCAGCTTCGCGTTGAGCAGGCCGTCCACCACGCCGGTCATGGTGGCGCAGGACACCCCGGTACCGGCCGCCAACTGTGAGACATTCAGTCCTGTCGGGTTGCGCATCAGCAGGATCAGGACAAAGAACTTGCGCTGGGAGAGGTTGTGACGGGCGAGAAACTGATCCAGGTCATTCTGGCAATCGCCGGAAACCCGCATCAGGATCAGCCAGATCTCAAGCGCCGGGATCTCCAGCATCGGGTAGCGCTGTGCCAGCTTGGCTATGGTGGTGCTGTCAGGCAGGTCTATAATTTCGAACATTTGATTGGCCTTACTGATTTTATTAAGCAACCATATATTCAGCTGGCTAATAATATTTGTCAAGAGGGGAATGATCATTTGTATTGATTTATAATCTGGGCTAGCATAGGCACCATGAACACTTTGGACCCGAAAACCAACCTGTCCCGGGAGCCGTTGCGCCAACCAGCCCTGCGTATGCTCGCCGGGGGAATGCTCGGCATGATGGTGGCGATGGGTATCGGCCGCTTCGCTTTTACGCCTATTCTGCCCATGATGCAACGCGATCTGGGGATCAGCCATAGCCTGGCCGGTGGCCTGGCATCCCTCAACTATGCTGGGTATCTGGCAGGGGCCTTGGCGTGTGCCTTGTGGCCTCGGTTGCTCCGGAGCACGCTTGTCAATCTCGGGGCTCTGATCACGAGTATTGCAACAACCCTGCTGATGGGACTTACGCTCTCGCCGCTCTGCTGGGGAGGGCTGCGGCTGGTGGCAGGCGGCGCCAGCGCGGTGCTGTTTGTGGTGATTGCGATTGAGGTGACTGAAAGCCTGGTACATTGTCGGCATAGTCGCTGGAGCAGTGCGCTCTACGGCGGGATCGGGCTGGGTATCGCGCTGAGCGGAGCGGTTGCGCCGGTTCTGGACCGGTTTGGCGGCTGGCGCGCGGCTTGGCTGGGGATGGGAGCGATTTCCATCGTGCTGTCGCTGGCCGGCATCGCTGTTGCCGGCAAACGGCAGGGCGCGGTTGCGGTGCCGGATACCGCGGCACCGGCTGTGGGAAACCTTTCCGGCATTGGCAGATTGGCAACCGCCTATTTCCTGGAAGGGGTTGGCTACATTGTCAGCGCCACCTTCCTGGTGACCATGGTTGCCCATACGCCGGGATTGGCCGGGTTTGCCCCCTGGAGCTGGGTTGTGGTAGGGCTGGCCGCTGCTCCTTCCACCATCCTGTGGCAGCAGGCGGCAACCAGGATCGGCGTGCGGCAGGCTCTGACCCTGGCCTACCTGCTGCAGGCCTGCGGCATCCTGTTGAGTATCGGTGCTGGAAACGCTTTCAGGGCCGGATTTGCTGCCGTCATATTTGGCGGCACCTTCCTCGGCATTGTGGCACTGGTGATGGCCGAGGGAGGGCGGCGTTCGGGTTCGGAAGGGCGCCGCGCGGCCGCGGTCCTGACCGTCTGCTTCGGAGCCGGCCAGGTTATCGGGCCGCCTCTCGCCGGGCTGCTGGCCGATCAGCAGGGAGGATTTACGCTGCCGCTGCTGCTGGCCGGCTCGGTAGTGGCGGTCGGTGGCGTTCTGGTTGCATCGGACAACCGCTCATCGGCTGTATCCAGGCAAAGCAACACGTAAAAAAGGAGGAGATGAGGATGCCCTATGTGAACATCAAGATCACCCGGGAAGGAGCAACGACGGAGCAGAAGGCGGCCCTGATCAAGGGGGCCACCCAACTGCTGATGGACGTGCTGGGCAAGAACCCCGCAACCACGGTGGTGGTGATCGAAGAGGTGGAGACCGACAACTGGGGAATCGGTGGAGAGTCGGTCACGGCGCGGCGGAAGGCGGGGATGTAGCGCCTCCGGGGCGGAGGTTTGGGCGGCGCGCACCACGGCCTGCGGCGTGGTTTTCTATCCCCTTATCGCCCTGACCAGCAGTTCATAATCTTCCAGCAGCGCCTGCAGGTCCTCCTCATGCTCGACCTCCTGCTGCAGGATGGTCAGAACCATGTTGTAGGTGACCGGGTCCTTGTCCCTGGTGATGTCCATCAGCCGCTTGTAGACGCCGATGGCGCACTGTTCCCCCTTGATGTTCTGCTCCAGCAGCACCTTGACAAAGGGATCGTCCGGCGCTTCGTAGCCGCAGTTGGTATGTTTGTACCAATCTTCTGGCTTGGTGACCGGCGTGGCCCCCAACTGGATGATGCGCATGGCGACCATGTCGGCATGCATCAGTTCCTCGGTGGCATGCACCAGCAGTTCGGCCCCGACCGCATCCTTCATGGGTCCCTTGACGACCTTGGCGCCGAGCCAGTACTGGTAGTAGGCCAGCCACTCGTCGCTGTAGGCCCTTTGCAGGAGCACCAGCAGATCATCCACGTCCATCCCGATAATTTCCCGTCCTTTTGATCCCACGTTTCGGTCCTCCTTGGTATATTTCTCTCCGATTCGTCAGCCTTTCAACTTATGTGCAATCCTGGCCACATGCGACCCCTGGTAGCGGGCAATGGCCAGCTCGTTCTCCGACGGTTTGCGGGAGCCGTCCGGCCCGGCCAGGGTGGTGGCGCCGTAGGGGGTGCCGCCGGTGATTTCGTTCATGTTCAAGAGCCGTTGTTCCGCATACGGTACACCGACGATGATCATGCCCTGGTGCAGCAGCGTTGAATGGAAACTGGTGATTGTGGTCTCCTGGCCGCCGTGCTGGGTAGCGGTGCTGGCAAACACGCTGCCCACCTTCCCCACCAGCGACCCCTGCATCCAGAGTTTGCCGGTCTGGTCAAGGAAGTTGCGCATCTGGGCCGCCATGTTGCCGAAACGGGTCGGCGTGCCGAAGATGATGGCATCAGCGGCGACCAGCCCGTCCACGGTTGCGATCGGGATGTGGGCGAAGGCCCTGCGGGCGGCCTTGGCGCCGTACTGTTCAAGCACCTCTTCCGGGACCAGCTCCGGCACCTGCAGCAGTTCCGCATGACATCCCTCGACACTGCGCACCCCCTCCGCCACCGCTTCGGCCATGGTATGGATATGGCCGTACATGCTGTAGAACACTATCTGGATATGTGTTGCCATGGTGCCCTCCTTTGGTTTGGTATGATGGGTAATTGTACGGCACAACGCGGCAAAGTAAAGCGACCGCGTGCTGTCACCCAACACCCATCTGGATTACTGAACCAAAGTGTGTCATGATGCACCATACAGGCGAGGGTGCCCCTGAAGACAGGGGGCAACCTCATCGGGACCGCCATCCGGCTCTTTAACGAACAGGATGTCATGTCGCAAAAAATCCATTTGGAACTTAAACAGATTTAAAGTAAAAATACGAGTCACCGACCGGCCCCACCGAGATATTTCCGAACATGGAACTGATATCAATGTATGACGATATGACAAAAGACGAACTGGTTCGCGACCTGGAGCGGAGCAGAGGGAAACTGGGAACCTGCACGCTGCACAACCCGACCCTGTGCCATTGCATCTACGATGTCATACAAGCCGGGGTCATTGTCCACGATGACAATGCTTCCGTATTATTCAGCAATACCAAGGCCCTGGAGATCCTCGACACTGACTCGACCATCCGCGGCAAGGGTCTCGACGGCCCGGAGTGGAACTTTTTCGACGAGTCGGGGGCCAGGATCGAACCCCGCGACTACCCGGTCAACCGGGCAATTTCCGAGCGGAAACCGGTCGAGGGCGTGGTCGTCAAGTACCTCCGGCGACAATCGGACGACCAGCGCTGGCTCCGCATGAACGCCATCCCCCTGATCGTTGACGAACGCCTGGAACAGGTGGTCGTTTCCTTCGTGGATATCACCGCGGAAATCACGGCAACCCTCAAATTGAAAGAGAGCGAAGAGCGCCTGCGCGGAACGCTGGCGGCTTACCGCGAAAGCGAGGAGTGCTTCCGCGCCATATTCGAGAATGCCGTGGCCGGGATTGTCATATTGCTGCGCGGCGGACAGATCGTCAACGCCAACGCGACCATGGAGAACATGCTGGGGTACTCGGTGGACGAGCTCAAGTCGCTCAACCTCTGGGACATCTCCTTCCCGGACGATTACGAGATCGACCGGGAGTTGCTTCTGGATATCATCGAAGGGAGGCGGCAGTATTACCAGATTGAAAAGCGGTACGTCTGCCAGAACGGGGCACTGATCTGGGGTATGCTGACGGCATCGGCCGTTCGGGACGAATCCGGGGCCCCACGCTTTATCGTCAACATGATAGAGGACATCTCGGCGAGCAAATTCGCCGAAGAGCAATTGCATTACCTGAACACCCACGACTCCATGACCGGCCTGCGCAACCGCGCCTGGTTCGACGAGGAGTTCAACCGCCTGTTCTATGGGATGCTATTCCCCGTAAGCATCATAACCATCGACCTGGACGGCCTGAAACGAGTCAATGACTCCCAGGGGCATGAAGCCGGCGACAGCCTGATCATCGGCGCCGCAACAATCCTGCGCGAGGCGTTCCGCGAGCAGGATATGGCGGCGCGTGTCGGTGGGGATGAGTTCGGCGTGCTGCTTCCCGCAACGGATGAAGCGGCTACCATGGCAATAGTCGAGCGGATACGGGAGTGCCAGACCAGGTTCAACGAAACAAGGGACGGCATCCGGGTAAATTTTTCAATCGGCACGGCCACGGCCCATTCCAGCGGGAAGTTCCCAGCCATCTGGAAGGAAGCGGACGAGCGCATGTATGCCGAAAAGGCCCTGCACAAGCGTTTGCGGGAAACATGACTCGCTGCGCTGCAAGCGTCACTTATTGCACCACCAGCGTCCCCTCCAGCACGTCAACACGAAGCACCCCACCTTCCGACACCGTACCGGCGATGATGGCCCGTGCCACGCGGGTCTCCAGTTCACGCTGCAGGTAGCGTTTGAGCGGCCGGGCGCCGTAGACCGGGTCATAACCGGCCTGGGCGATAAATCGCATCGCCTCGTCCGATATCTCCAGGGTGATGTGCCGTTCCTTCAGGCGCTCCTTCAACTGACCGGCCAACAGGTCGGCGATACGCACCACCTCCTCCAGCCGCAGCGGTTTGAACAGCACGATGTCGTCCACACGGTTGAGGAATTCGGGACGGAAGCCGGCCTTAAGCTCCCGCATTACCTCCTGCTTGGCCTGCTCCGTGATCTCGCCGCTCGGGGTGATCCCTTCCAGCAGGTGCGGGGCGCCGATGTTCGAGGTCATGATGATGACCGTGTTCTTGAAGCTGACCGTGCGCCCCTGGCTGTCGGTAACCCGGCCGTCGTCCAGGATCTGCAGCAGGATGTTGAACACGTCCGGATGGGCCTTCTCGATCTCGTCGAACAACAGCACGCTGTAGGGTTTGCGCCGGACCGCCTCGGTCAGCTGCCCCCCCTCCTCGTATCCCACATAGCCGGGAGGCGCGCCGATCAGGCGCGACACGGCGAACTTCTCCATGTACTCGGACATGTCGATGCGCACCATGTTGTCTTCCGAGTCGAACAGCGCCTCCGCCAGGGTGCGGGCCAGCTCGGTCTTGCCCACCCCGGTGGGGCCCAGGAAGATGAAGGAGCCGATGGGCCGCCGCGGGTCCTTGATCCCGGAGCGTGCCCTGAGCACGGCGTCGGCCACCAGTTGCACCGCCTCGTCCTGCCCCACCACCCGCTGGTGCAGGATCGAATCCAGCCTGAGCAGCTTATCCCGCTCCCCCTCCACCAGGCGGGTGACCGGGATGCCGGTCCAGTGGGCCACGATCTCGGCGATCTCGTCCTCGGTGACCTCCTCCCTGAGCAGCTTCTGCCCTCCCTGCTTTTCGTTCAGGGCCGCTTCCTCGTTCCTGAGGGCCGTCTCCAGGCCGGGCAGTTCCGCGTATTTCAGTTTCGAGGCCTGCTCCAGATTGTACGACCGCTCGGCCTGTTCGATGTCGCGGCGCGTCTTCTCGATCTGCTCCCGTAAGCCCTGGATGCGCTGGATGGCCACCTTTTCCGTGTCGTAGCGGGCCCGCATGGCCGCGGCCCGTTCGCGATCAGCGGCCAACTCCTTGCGCAGGGTCTCCAGGCGCTCGCGGCTGGCCGGGTCCTTCTCCTTCTTGAGGGCCTGTTCCTCGATCTCCAACTGCATTACCCGGCGCGAGATGGTGTCCAGCTCCGAGGGGAGCGAGTCGATCTCGGTGCGCAGCATGGCGCAGGCCTCGTCCACCAGATCAATGGCCTTGTCCGGCAGGAAGCGCTCGGTGATGTAGCGGCTGGAGAGGGTGGCGGCCGCCACCAGGGCGTTATCCTGGATCTTGACCCCGTGGTGCACCTCGAAGCGCTCCCTGAGGCCCCGCAGGATGGAGACCGT
>DAIERH010000099.1 GCA_027346925.1 Geobacter sp. | reverse complement strand
GAAGTCGTGATTGGCGGCAAGTCGCTCATAACATCCGCGGATGCGGGCGAAGTCGATGGCCACCCCGTCGATCCTGGCAGCCTCGGCGGGCGCCAAAGGTTCCCGCAACAGGTAGGATGCCACGTCCTCGGAACAGGCAACACCCGCGGCCCGGCTGAGGAGCAGGGCGTCGTCCGAGACCAAACGGCCGCCCACCTCACGGCAGCCGCTGGTGACCGGCTTCATCACCCCCACGTTGACGCCCTTCATCCGCAGCAGATACGCCAGGGTGGCCCCCACCACGGTCTTGCCCACCCCGGTATCCGTGCCGGTTACGAATATCCCTTTAGTCATAATTCACCCTTCATCCTTCATAATTCACCCTTCGCTCTTACCCGCATCCGCATTCGGCGATCCCCAGCCCCAGGTCGTTGATCAGCTTCCGGTCCACCCGGGGATCGCGCCCGGCCTTGGTGAGGTAGTTGCCGGTCATCATGCCGCTGGCCCCGGCCATGAAGATCCACGACTGGAGCTCCCGCAGGTTGCGCTCCCGGCCGCCGCAGACCTTGATCTGGCGCTCGGGCAGGAGGAAACGGTACACCGCTATGGTCTTGAGGCATTCCAGGGGGCTCAGGAAGTCGGCGCGAGCCAGGGCCGTCCCCTCCACCGGGTCGAGGAAGTTGACCGGGATGGAATCCACCTCCAATTCCCTCAGGGTCAGGGCCATCTCCACCCGCTGTCCGAAACTCTCCCCCAGGCCGAAGATCCCGCCCGAGCAGACCTTCAGCCCGGCGCGCTTGGCAGCCCTGACGGTTTCCACGTCCAGTTCGTAGTCGTGGGTGGTGCAAATGGTGGGGAAAAAACTGCGGCTGGTCTCCAGGTTGTGGTGATAGGTGACCATGCCTGCCTCCTTGAGGATAAGGGCGGTCTCGTAATCCATGATCCCCAGTGAGCAGGAGGGATGGATGGCGGCCTCGCTGCTGATACGCCGCAAGGCGGCGCAGATCCGGTCGAGTTCGGCGCCCTTGCCGATACCGGTTCCGCTGGTAATGATGCCGTAACAGGAGGCCCCGTTGGCTTCGGCCAGCTTGGCACAACGTACCATTTCCTCCTCGTCCACCAGGCCATAGCTGGCCACTGACGTGGCATGATGGGCCGACTGAGCGCAGAAGGCACAATTTTCGGGGCATTTGCCCGATTTGGCGTTGATGATCGAACACAGGGTCACGCTGTTGCCCACGTACTGCTCGCGAATACGCCCCGCCTCCGCGAACAGCAGATACAGATCTGGGCCGGCGACCGTTCCCAGGCGCACGGCGTCCTCCCCTGAGATCCGCTGACCTTGTAAAACCGTTTCTGAGCATTGTTGAATGAACTCTCGCATGAACGTCCTCCCGTCGCCTCTCAATAACACGCCGCACCGCCATTGTCAACCGACATGCATGGTCAAGGTTTACAATCAAACTCGGCCATGGCTGTTGCAACATTGTGCAAACAACGCTATAAACGGTTGAAATCGCTCCCATGCTGGATTATGCTCGAATCAGCATCGGATAGCCGCATATAAATCAACTCGTGGAAAGAGCGCGATGACACACTACGCCAGATTGGGCTGCACCGCTGTACTATCACTGCTGTTGAACGTCTCGACCGTCCTGGCCGCATCGGTAAGCATCATCTCCTCGGGTGGCGGTACCTATATCATCAAGGGCGACGCCATGGAGGGGGTTGCCGGCATCGATCTGAGCCTGAGTTACGACAGCTCGTCCCTGGCAACCCCTTCGGTCAGCCAGGGCGGGCTGATCTCAGGGGCAATGATGGCGGCCAACACAGCCACCAGCGGCACCATCAAGATCGCCGTCATCAGCACCAGGACGTTTTCCGGAAGCGGACCGATCGCGGTGGTAACATTTGCCTCCCAAAAGGGTGCGGGGGGACTCTCCCTGGTCTCCGCAAACATGCTTGACAGCAAAGGGGCTTCCATCGGTGCAGGAGCAAGCAGCAACGGCTCCGGCCTCAGTGCCGCGCCCGGCATACCATTCAGCCAACCATCCACGGCCTCCACGACGTCATCGCCGGCCTCGACCGGCGGCACGGCCGCTTCCGCAGCCCCGGTCTACCTGGGCAACGTGACCATGCCAACGGATACCCAGACGCAGGCCGTACCCAAACCGGCAGAGACCCCCGGTACCCCGGCCCAGCCCCCTGCCGAGACTTCCACGCCAGCCAGCACCAGCGCGACTGCCAATCCCGTGGACCGGCAACCACCAGCCAAGGCCGAAGAGCCCAGGAAATCCGGCGGGAACGGGTTTACCACCTATACCGCAGTACTTGAACGATTCCGCACCTACCGGGGGGAGAAGAGTCCCGGAATCCTCGTTGCCTTATTCAGCAAGGAGATAGCCCCCTCAATCAGCCAGGAACCTAACGTGGCCCTCAGCGACGGCAGTACGCATGTCAAAATTATCGCCGTCCTCCCCTCGCCGGATGAGCACTCACCAAACTTCGCCCTGAACGGGGCGCGGCTGATCTCCCTGAACAAGGGCGATCAAGCCGGCACCTGGACCATAGAGACCTTGCCCCAGGCAAACGCGCTCAAGGCCACTCTTACCATCCTGAACGGAAACGAGGTGAAGGAATTCCCGCTTACCTTGGCGCCCCCGCTTAAGGTCATTACCTTCAGCGAGGCGGATTTTGCCGCCTTCCTGAAAAACAGCGGCAAGACAGCGGACCTGAACAACGATGGTGTCAGGGACTACATCGATGATTACATCTACACCGCCAATTACCTGGTGCGGAAGAAGGAGGTACAACAGCCGCCCCCACATCCCGGAACCACCCGGAAGTAAGTGATGCACGAGCCCCCTGCTACGCGAAAAGCCGACCATGGCCCGGTCGGCTCTTACGCCTTAACCTAGTAAGGCAGCGAGCCAGAACCTATCCGGTCATCGCCACGACCTCTTCGTAGGTCGTCGTCCCTTCCAGCATCTTGCGGATGGCGACCTGGCGCAGGGTGACCAGCCCGTCGTCCCGGGCGACCGTCATCAGATCGGCCAGATCCACGGAGTCCCTGATCAGCGACTTGAAGCGTTCCCCCAGGTCCAGCACCTCGAATAGCCCGGTCCGTCCTTTGTAGCCGGTGCTCCGGCACTCCTTGCACCCCGCGCCTTCCCAGACCGGATACGACTTTTTGGACAGTTTCAGGTAGGCCCGCTCATCCCGCGTCAACTCCCGCTCCCTCTTGCAGTGCGGGCAGATCCGGCGCACCAGGCGCTGGGCAATGATGCCGATCACCGCAGCGGAGATGAGAAACGGCGGCACCCCCAGATCCAGCAGGCGGATGACGGCCGAGACCGAGTCGTTGGTATGCAGTGTCGAAAGCACCAGATGGCCGGTCAGGGCCGCCTGCACGGCGTTCTCCGCGGTTTCGCGGTCGCGGATCTCCCCGACCATGACGATATCCGGGTCCTGGCGCAAAATGGTGCGCAGGATGCTGGCAAATCCTACCCCAATGCCTTGTTGCACGCCGATCTGGTTGAACTCCTCCATCACCATCTCGATCGGGTCTTCGACGGTGATGATGTTGACCTCGGGCGATGAGAGGGTCCGCAGGCTGGAATAGAGGGTGGTGGTCTTGCCGCTGCCAGTGGGCCCGGTCACCAGGATGATGCCGTTGGGCCTGCGGATAAAGGAATTGTACAGCGTCAGTTCGCGGGGATAAAACCCCATGCTGTCCAGGTCCTGCAGCAGGATATCCGGGTCGAAGATACGGATGACCACCTTCTCGCCAAAGGCCACCGGCATGGTGGAGACACGCAGTTCGACGTCCTTGCCGTTGGTGTTGGTCTTGATCCTGCCGTCCTGGGGGCGGCGCTTCTCGGCCAAGTCCATGCGGGCGAGCAGTTTGATGCGCGACACCATCGGGCCGTGGAGCGGCTTGGGGATCACGTGGACGTTGTGCATGACGCCGTCCAGCCGGAAGCGGATCAGCGACTTTTCCCGCTTGGGCTCGATGTGGATGTCGCTGGCATGCTGGTCAAAGGCGTACTGCAGCAGGAAGTCCACCGCCGACACCACATGCTTGTCGTTTCCCTCGATCTCCTGATGCCCCTTGAGCTTGAAAAACTGCTCAAGGTTACCCAGGTCAACCGTTGAGGACGCCTCGGATTCGGCGGCCACTACCGAGGACCGGAAGCCGTAGAACTCGCGCAGGATCTTGAGGATGTCGCTCTTGGAGCTGAGCACGCGCCTGATTTCCAGGCGCCGGGCGCTGGCCAGTTCATTGATGACAGCCTGGTTGAAGGGATCGGCCACCGCGACCGTGATGGCGTTATTGTCCTGGGCCACGGCAACGATCAGGTTGCGCAGGGCAAACGGGCGGGGTATGTGAGCGGTTGTCACATCCAGATTAAGTTTGAGCGGGTCTATTTTGAGGTAGGGCATCCCCACCGCATCGGCCACCGCCTCGGTGATGGCGTCTTCGGTGAGCAGCTTTCCCGGCTTGCAGGAGATTTCCAGGTTAAAGGAGGCGATCACCTCGGCAGGTGAGACAAGTTCCGCGCCCGGATGGGTCCGGCGTGAGGCGCCGGCCTGGGAAGAGGCGAACAGGCGGGTCTCCTGGGTTTTTCCCTTTGCCAGGATATCCTTCAGTTGTTCCTGGGTAACAAGTCCCTTATGCCGGAGAAGGTGGGCGACGTTTTCAAGGGTCAGCTTCTTCGGTTCCGGCAGGCGACCCATCAGCTATGGGCCTTGTTTTTCTCGGCCTTCCTGGCCTGTTCGGCCTTCTGGGCCTCGATGCGCTTGACGACCTCCTCCACCACCTGGTCGGGTGTGTAGCCCGGCGTTGGGGGAAGCTGGGGCATGACCACCGGCTCGGACGCCACATTTTCGCGCTGAGACATTTTCGGATGCAGAGGCGGTGCATCCTGATACAGGGTCATGGTGGCCATCAGATTGCGAAGCAGGCGGAACCCCATGAAGACCAGCAGCCCCAACGGGACAATGTCCTCCTGCCAGTAATCGAGGCTTCGTTCGGTCACCATGGCGCCGGCCAAGAGCCCGCCAGCGGCAATCAGCAGGCCAAAGACGTTGCCGATCACCCGGTATTCGATATCCTGGGGAATTTTTGCGACTACCGCTCCGTTTGCCACATCCCCATCCTTCTACTACGTGATCATTCGACGACGCCTTGCGGCTTTCTACATACTACACTTATGAAACCTTTTTCAACATCTTCAGTATCTCCGGACATATGGCGGCGTCGAAACCAAGTATAGCACCGCTGCCGTGAACAGAGTCAAGTACTAATAACCAGGCATCCTCACCGTAGTCACGAAGACATGGCACCGCTGCTGGCGGCAAACGTCCAAAGCGGTTGACAGGCGTGGGCGGCGGCGTGTAAAAGTAATCGGCATTTCAGCGAACTTTAAGGTCATCTTTCCCATAGGAGGCAGCAGCGTGGCACAGGAACCGAACAAGATCATCTACTCCATGATGCGGGTCAGTAAGTTTTACGACAAGAAACCGGTCATCAAGGATATCTCCCTCTCCTACTTCTACGGCGCCAAGATCGGCGTGCTGGGCCTGAACGGCTCGGGCAAGAGTTCCCTCCTGAGGATCATGGCCGGGGTTGACAAGGAGTTCAACGGTCAGGCCGTACTCTCTGCCGGCTACACCGTGGGCTACCTGGAGCAGGAGCCGCACCTGGACGAATCCAGGACCGTGCGCCAGATCGTGGAGGAGGGGGTGCAGGAGACGGTTGACCTGCTGGCCGAGTTCAACGCCATCACCGACAAGTTCTCCGAGCCGGATGCTGATTTTGAAAAGCTCTGCGAACGCCAGGCCGAGCTGCAGGAAAAGCTGGACCACCTGGATGCCTGGGACCTGGACTCGCGCCTGGAGATGGCCATGGACGCCCTGCGCTGCCCGGACGGCGATACGCCGGTCAAGGTGCTCTCCGGCGGCGAGAAGCGCCGCGTGGCGCTCTGCCGGCTTTTGCTCAAGAAGCCGGACATCCTGCTCCTGGACGAGCCGACCAATCATCTGGACGCCGAGACCGTGGCCTGGCTGGAGCATCACCTGCAAGGCTATAGCGGCACGGTCATCGCCGTCACCCACGACCGCTACTTCCTGGACAACGTGGCCGGCTGGATCCTGGAACTGGACAGGGGCGAGGGGATCCCCTGGAAGGGGAACTACTCCTCGTGGCTGGAGCAGAAGCAGAACCGCCTGGCAGTGGAGGAGAAACAGGAGAGCGACCGCCAGAAGACCCTGCAACGGGAGTTGGAGTGGATCAGGATGTCTCCCAAGGGACGCCACGCCAAGTCCCAGGCCCGCATCAGTGCCTACGAGCAACTGGTGGCCCAGGAGAGCGAGAAGCATGCCAAGGATCTGGAGATCTACCTCCCCCCCGGCCCGCGCCTGGGGGATATCGTCATCGAGGCGGACAGCGTGGCCAAGGGGTACGGCGACCGGCTGTTGTTCGAGGGGATGAACTTCCGGCTGCCCCGGGGCGGCATCGTGGGGATCATCGGCCCCAATGGCGCCGGCAAGACCACCCTTTTCCGTATGATCACCGGCCAGGAAACGCCCGACTCGGGTGCGTTCCGCATCGGCGACACCGTGCAGTTGGCCTACGTGGACCAGAGCCGCGACGCCCTGAACCCGGACAGGAACATCTGGGAGGAGATCTCCGAGGGACAGGATGTGGTCCAGCTCGGCAAGGTGGCGGTCAACTCCCGGGCCTATGTGTCGCGCTTCAACTTCTCGGGCTCCGACCAGCAGAAAAAGGTGGGCATGCTCTCCGGCGGCGAACGCAACCGGGTGCACCTGGCCAAGATGCTCAAATCCGGGGCCAACGTGATCCTTTTGGACGAGCCGACCAACGACCTGGACGTGAACACCATGCGCGCCCTGGAGGAGGCGCTGGAGAACTTCGGCGGCTGCGCCGTGGTCATCAGTCACGACCGCTGGTTCCTTGACCGTATCGCCACCCACATCCTGGCCTTCGAGGGGGATTCCAAGGTCGTCTGGTTCGAGGGGAACTACTCGGAATACGAAGAGGACCGCAAAAAGCGCCTGGGTGCGGCGGCGGACATCCCCCACCGGATCAAGTACCGCCAGTTGACCAGGGCCTGACGCCCGGCGGTTCCCTTGCAGAGACAGGCTGCCCCGGCATTCGTGAAATTTTCACGAATGCCGGGGCAGTTGCTTTTTCCGTTTTGGAATGATCCGCACCCTTCCCCGGGCAGATCACGGCGGCGGGGCAATCCGAGATGTTTTCTTCTGCTGCGCCTCCCAGACCGGCCGGAAGTCATAGGTTGCGTAGAATTCCGTCCGGTAGGCTCCCCACGCGCCGTGCTCGATGGCAAGGTTGACCGTGCGCAGTTTGTCCGGCGGTACCCGCAGGGTGACCACCTGACCGATGCCCATCATGACATACCACGACACGACCTCCACCCCTTGCGGCGGAAATGCCTGATAAAAGCCGTTCCGTTTCAGTTGCGCCTGAATCTCGTCCAGGTTCTTCGATTGGTCGTGCCGGAGAAAGATGGTCAGCAGGATTGCCCCCGCCTCAACCTTTTTGCCCTCCCCTTCGGCTCGCGCTGGTGCGGGGGCCAAAAGCGCCACCACACAAACGGCGACAAGGAGATGGGCAAACCAAGCGTTCCTGTGCGTCTCACTTCCGGATTCTTTCATGGATATCCTCCCGTCTACCAGCGGTAACTGTGATTGATTATACCTACTTTTGAGGGATTCCGGGAGTGCCATCCGATTCATGTTTGCGGGAAAAGTGCGTACGCCAGAGCAACCATCCGCCCCACCCTAGCGACACAATTATCAGGATTATGCCGCAGCCGAAGGAAATGCGGGCGATGAGATGGTCATACTTCATCATGCCGAGACGTGTGAGGATGACTTCCCAATCGTGATAGTCCTCAACCTCGCTTCCGGTCACCCCGCCAAGAAGCATGATCTGCCCGGCCCGTGCGTCATCCATGTACGGGGCGATATCCATGAAACTCT
>DAIERH010000098.1 GCA_027346925.1 Geobacter sp. | reverse complement strand
ACTCTATTGCAGCCATATTGTGGCTCACGAACAACACTGTACGCCCTTCCTTCGCCGAGACATCCTCCATCTTACCCAGACATTTCTTTTGAAACTGCGCATCTCCAACTGCCAGCACCTCATCAACAATCAATATCTCCGGCTCCAGATGGGCCGCCACGGCAAAGGCCAGCCGTACGTACATCCCCGACGAATAGCGCTTCACCGGAGTGTCGAGGAACTTCTCGATCTCGGCGAAATCCACGATCTCGTCGAACTTCTTCCGGATCTCCGCACGGCCCATCCCCAGGATGGCGCCGTTCAAGTAGATGTTCTCCCGCCCGGTCAGTTCGGGGTGAAACCCGGTCCCCACTTCCAGCAGGCTGGCCACCCTCCCCCGTATCCGGACGCTGCCGGTGGTCGGCTCGGTGATGCGGCTGAGGATCTTCAGCAGGGTGGACTTCCCGGCGCCGTTACGGCCGATGATGCCGATCCGGTCTCCTTGTTTCACCTCGAAGGAGACGTCTTTGAGCGCCCAGAATTCCTCCTGCCCAGGGCTGCGGCTCACCGTGTTGCCCCGTCCCAGCAGTCGGCGCCCGAGACTCCTGACCCCGTCGCTGAGCACATCGCGCAGGGCCACGTACGGCTGTTGGTCTGACTGGTGCCGCAGCAGATATTTCTTGCCCAGGTTTTCAACGGTGATCGCCGTGGGCATACCCTACACCACATCCGCAAAGCCGCGTTCCATGCGGCGGAAGTAGAACACTCCGCCGACAAGGAGCAGGGCAACCAGCATGAACGAAAGGGTGAATCCCGGCCAGTTTACCGGAAAGGCATCACCGAGCAGGGCCCAGCGGAAACCGTCGATGACACCGACCATGGGATTGAGAAAATACAGGAAGCGCCATTCCCGGGGGACGATGGCGCTGGAAAAACCAACCGGCGAGATGTAAAGCCCGAGCTGCACCAAAAACGGCACCACATAGCGGAAATCACGGTATTTCACGTTAAGCGCCGAAAGCCACAAGCCCGCGCCAAAGGAGGCCATGAAGGCCATCATAAAGAATGCGGGCAAAAACAGGATCCTCAGGTCAGGGACGAAGCGATACCACGCCATGAGCCCGCCGAGGATGGCCGCGGAGATAAGGAGATCCACCATGCTGACGATAACCGCTCCGGCAGGAACGATCAGACGGGGGAAGTAGACCTTGGTCAGCAGATTGGCGTTGTCGATCAGGGAGTTGCTGCTTTCGGTAAGGGAATTGGCGAAAAACTGCCATGGCAGCATGGCCGCATAGACCATGATGGGGTACGGCACGCCGTTGGAGGGAAGCTTGGCCAGCCTGCCGAAGACGATGGTGAAGACCACCATGGTAAGGAGCGGGCGCAGGACGCTCCAGGCAATGCCGATGGCGGTCTGCTTGTAGCGCACCAGGATGTCCCGCCACGCCAGAAAGAAAAAGAGTTCCCGGTAGCGCCAGATATCGCGCCAGTAGTGGAGTGCTCCCATGCCCGGCTTTATGAGGATTTCAGGTTGTTCCATCGCGCTAATTGTACTGAAACCCTTCCTTTTTGAAAAGGGAAACCAGCACCCCTGCAAGAAATCCGATCCCGAAGCGTCCCATCTCCCTGCAGCGTCTGAACGGAAGCAGATACAGGGGGGCATGACGGGCGCAGTTGAAGACGGTTATGATCCAGGTTATCGGTGGATACTTTGATTTCAGTTGATAGAAGGAATACCCTACCGCCTTTGGCTTACGAAAATTGGCAACCAGCAGAGGCGGGTGGAAATAGTTCAGCCTCGGGGCGTTTTCGCAGCGCTTGCCCGCCATCAGGAACCTGATGACAAACTCCACGTCCTCCTGCCCCACAAAGTGGTCCATGAATCCGCCCAGGTCTGCCAATGCCCGGCGGCGGTACGCCGTACACCGACTGGTCATGAAGTACGGATCGTGGTGGTCGTATTTTCCATCGATAAGCGCATAGCTCGCATGCCCATGGGGAACCGCCGCATCGATTTCCCGGTTCTGCCCGAACACCTCGTCAAGGATTGCCAGGAAGTCATCCTGCTGAATAACGGTATCATCGTCCAAAAAAAGGATCACATCACCCCTTGAGCGGTTCAGGCCATAATTGCGGGAATACCCCATCCTGCCGAAATTCCTGTCAAGCGGCAGATAGACCGTCTGCAGATACTCCCCGAATTCGTCGGCCATGCGTCTTCCGGCTTCCGTCCCATTTCTGTCTTCGACCAGAATGACTTCGAAGCGCTCCTTGTCGAATTGCTGTTGGGCAAGTGAGTGCAGAATGCCGGCAAGCAGGTCCAGCCGGCCATAGAAGTTGATGATGCATGATATCCGTATGCCGTCCCGGGCCGGCGGCACCAGGCAATCCCCTTTCAAGTCAAAAGGAAACAGCTTATACAGCCATGCAAGCAGAGCGCGCCTCATTGCCCGTATATCCCCCACCCCACCATCGCCACCCAGACAACCCCTACGATAAAGAGGGGCATATCCCTGAGCAACGACTCGGTCGGGTCGCCTCCCCTGCCGGACTGCACCCTGAGTATGTACCGCAGCAGCCCGAAACAGCAGAGCGGAACGGAATAGACCAGGAGAGCCGAGTGCCGCGCGATCACATACATGGTATAGGTCACCAGCACGGCGCTGCCGGTCATATACATGGTTCCCTGGAGAAAACCCTCGGGATACGCAACGAGGGCCTTGCGGTGACTGGCGGCCGTTGCGCCGAGCCGGTTCTTCTCGCCAAGACGCTTACCGGTGCTGAGGAAGATCGACAGCAGAAAGACGCTCAGGAACAGCCATTCGGAAATGGCTATGCCAAATGCCGCGCCACCCGCCTGGAGTCTGATCAGGAACCCCGCAGAGATGCAGAAGATGTCGATCAGGGGGTGATCCTTGAGATAGACGGAGTATGCGATTGAAACGACCAGATAGACGGACAGGCACAGGAGAAAGGCGCCGGATACCGTCCGGGCGATCATGACGGCGGAACAGGCCAGTACAATGGCCAGGAGGGAGGCCCCTGCGATGGAGATCCTGCCCGAGGGAAGGGGGCGGCCCTTTTTGTCGGGATGATGACGGTCGTTTTCCCGGTCATGGATGTCGTTGAGGATATAGGTGGCGCTGGATGCCATGCAAAAGGAGAAGAACGGCAGCCCCCCCCGTACGGCCATGCCGGGA
This sequence comes from Geobacter sp., assembly GCA_027346925.1. Classification (GTDB taxonomy): domain Bacteria; phylum Desulfobacterota; class Desulfuromonadia; order Geobacterales; family Pseudopelobacteraceae; genus JACPFJ01. The sequence goes on along the minus strand of DAIERH010000098.1, from coordinate 4,891 downwards.
AGGAAGAGCGACCCTCCCAGGAAGGGGGGGAAGAAGATCATCAGGTTTTTCAGCCACTGGAGCGGCCGCAGTAGTGTTAAGTAGGGCACGGGACCGGCGCGGACCTCATGAAGGGGTGCGCGGGCAGGCATCCCTGCCCCGCCACGCACCTAGATTTCCATATCCTTGGTTTCTTCCAGCAACAGCAACAGTTCGGCGATCTGAAAATCGCCGATATCAAGAATTTCGGCCTCCTGGGTGCTGATCAACGCCAGGTCCGGTTCATGCTTGAGCCCCAGGCCAACGCGATGACAGGCCATGTTGACGAAACGGACAATGGCCAGCATCTTGTTTACCGTATCCCATTCCTCCTCGTGGTGGAACTTGATCACATCGCAGTACATGGCAGGAAAATTCCAGTGCTGCATCAGCCGATACCCCTGCTCCACATGCATGGCCTCGAAGATCTCCATCACCAGTTCCTCGTCGAACATGGAGCTGATCACGCCGGCATTGACGAGCCGCTCGATGGCCTTGAGCAGATAGAGCTTGCCCACGTCGTGCAGCAGGGCCGCCAGGTAGTTCTCATCGGCAACGCCGCGCATGCCGCAATTGAGCGCCAGCCAGCGGGCGCCAAGGGCGGCGCCGTGACTGTGCGCCCAGAGCGCCTTCATGTAGCGGTCCAGGGCCGGATTGGCCGATTCATGGGTGGCCGCCTGGGAGGCGGCGATGGCGATATTGATCACCTGCTGGGCGCCCAGGCGGATCACCGCCTCCTTGATGGTCGCCACCTTGGTCCTGCCCATGTACATGGGGGAGTTGGCCATCTTGAGCATCTGGCTGGCCAGGGACATATCCTCGTTGGCGACGTGGGCGACCTCGTCAACGGTAAAATCGTAATTGGAGAGCATCTGTTGCAGCTTGAGGGCAACCGGATGAAAGATGGGCAGTTCAATGGGCTGGGAGGCGAGCAGTTTTCTGACGGTTTCCGGGATCTCGGCAAAAGCCATCGTCTATTTCTCCTTCGGTGCAGTCAGGTGACAGCGGACCAACTCGGTATAAAATACAGGACAACATGTCAAAAGGCCAGTTATTTCAAGGGCTCCATATCCCTCCGGCTTTCATGGCGCGGCTTTCTTGTCCGTTTTCCCCTCAGCAGTCCGAGCCGCCCCTCCAGATCGTCGATGAACTGCCGCGCCGAACGGCCGCTGCGCCGGGCGGTAGACATGGCCCATTTCAATGCCTTGTCGCGCAGCACTTCGTCGGTTACATCAAGATTGCGCTGGCTGGCGTAGTGCCGCACCACTGCCAGGTACTCGTCCTGGTCAAGGCTGTAGAACCCGAGCGTCAGGCCGAAACGGTCCGACAGGGCCAGCTTCTCCCCCACCGCCTCCTCGGGATGGATCTCGTCGTCGCCCCGGGTGTCCCTGACCCGTTCAGGCAGCAGGTGGCGGCGGTTGGAGGTGGCGTAGATCAGCACATTGGCCGGCCGCTCCTCGATATCGCCGTCCAGCAGGGTCTTGAGGGCGCGGAAATCTCCCTCCCCCTCATCAAAGGAGAGGTCGTCGCAGAACAGGATGAAACGAAAGGGGGCCTCCCGCAGCACGGTCGTTATCTGCGGCAGGGACATGATGTCCCAGCGCTTCAGTTCGATGACCCGCAGCCCCTGCGCTGCAAACGGCCCGAGCAGCCCCTTGACCAGGGACGACTTGCCGCAGCCCCGCTCGCCCCAGAGGAGCACGTTGTTGGCCGGCAACCCCCGGACGAACTGGGTGGTATTGCGGATCACCTCGTCACGGATATCGTCGATCCCCACCAACTGGTCCAGGTCGAACAGGTGCGGGTGGCTGACCGGCGCCAGCCGGCCCGACTCCCCCGAGCGTTCCCAACGAAAGGCCAGATAGTTTTGGAAGTCGGGAAAAGGAACGCTTTCCGGCGCCAGCCTGTCCAGCGCGCGCCCTATCTTTTCAAGCAAAACATCAAGTTTGTTTACGGAATCATGCATAATTCAACCTGAAAAGTGTTTATTTGATTAACAGCCGCAACCGCAGTTGTGGCACACCTTGCGGAACTCGCCGGCCGGGGCGATGGTCTCGGGCGCAAAGGCGATCCGTCGCACCGCGTCGCTGATATCCTCCATGATGTCCAGGTGTTCGCTTTGGCCTATGATATGGCCGACGCACTGGTTGCTGTGGCCGTCATCGGGTGAAGAGATCTTGACCACGTTGAGCAGATCGGCATAGCTGGCGATCCGGATCGCGATCTCCCGGTTACGCACCTGCTTCAGCCCAACCCCCAGCCTCCGCATCTCCCGCGTCAAGTCTGCGAAGAAGCGTTGAAACACCTCGCCGTCAAAGTCGAACCACCAGTCCCGGCGGACATGCTCTTGGTCCAGGATCGTCACCGTGATCTGTTTCAATGCCTTACATGCCATCGCACCCATCCCGCCTCTGAAAAAAAATCAGCCCCTGAGGGGACATTCCGCCTCCCAGGCGATGTAGCCGTCTCCGGTTATGGCGAGAAAGCTCTTGATCCGTTGACGGTAATACGCCTCCTGGCCCGCCTCGTCCTCGATCATGGCCAACTCTTCGGCCGAGATCAGATGCTGGCTGTGCAGGAAGCGGTAGAACTGGCGGATTGCCTCCAGGTGGCGCTCCAGCACCGCCATCTCCGGGTCGAGGGTGTGGGTGATGAACCAGGTGGCCGCGAAGCGCCGCACGATGCCCGGTTGCGGCCGCACCACGTTCTGGCGGGCAAAGTCCAGCAGGTAGTCGCGCAGAAAGTAATCGGCACGGAAGGCCAGGTCCGAGGCATGCCGGGTTTCGCAGCCGCTGTCCTGCAGGTGCAGGTAGAAACGCTTGAGCAGGGCCTGGCAGCGTTCATCCACCCGAAGCTCTTCCTCCATGTCGCTGAAGTCGAAATCGTCGTGCTCGAACTCGATCTCGGGCTGTTTAGTCTCGGTCATTGCGGCGATTATCTCCCCTTTGCCGGATTCAGGTCCAGCAGGTCCTTGTGGACAAATTTCCCGCTCTTCTGGATCAGGACGTCATCGAAATAGATCTCGCCGTCTCCGGTGAGTATCTTCACCATGTCCCAGTGCACCGCGGAGCGGTTGCCGTTGTCGCACTCGTCGTACGCCTGGCCCGGGGTGAAGTGGATCGAGCCGAAGATCTTCTCGTCGAATAGGATGTTGCGCATGGGCTGGCGGATGCCGGGGTTGATCCCCAGGGAGAACTCGCCGATGTAGCGCGCCCCCTCGTCCGTGTCCAGGATCTTGTTCAGCGGCCCGGTCATGCCGGCCTCGGCCGTGGCCTTGACGATCCTGCCGTCCGTGAACTCCAGGCGCACGCCATTGTATTCCTTGCCCTGGTAGATGGTGGGGCAGTTGTAGGTGATGCAGCCCTGCACCGAGTCCCTGACCGGCGCGGTGAAGACCTCGCCGTCCGGCATGTTGAAGCGGCCGTCGCATTTGATCCCCGGCAGCCCCTCGATGCTGAAACGCAGGTCCGTGTCCCGGGCCACGATGCGCACCTTCTTCGTCTTGTCCATCAGCTTCTTCAGCTTCTCCTGCTTTTTCGACTCCGCCTTCCAGTCGATGCAGCAGGCCGAGAACAGGTAATCCTCGTACTCGTCCAGGCTCATGCGGGCCTCCTGGGCCGCGGCATGGGTCGGGTACCGCGTCACCATCCAGCGGGTGTGCTTGACCCGCTGATCCACCAGCGGCTTGGTCAGCTTCTGGTAGGCCACCATCGCCTCCTGGCGGGCATTGGCCATGACCATGGAGTTGTCCCCCGCGCTGATGCCGATATACACGGTCAACTGCTTGTAGAAGTCCAGCTTGTGCTGTGGAAAGTACTCCAATTGCTGCTTGTTGGCCAGGTTGTACAGGTTGCGGTCGATCTCGGGCACGGAGAAGGAGTACTCCACGTATTTCGCGCCGCGCTTCAGGCAGAGGGCGTACAGCTCCTTCACCAGCGGCATGGCCTCCAGGCCGGCGGCCGAGATCAGTACCACGTCGCCCTTTTTAACCCGGGTGGAGTAATCCACCAGGATCTCGGCAAGCTGGCTGATGCGGGGGTCTTTCATGGGATTGTCCTTTCAGGTTCTATGTAAAAACTCATAACTCCCCCTGCCCCCCTCTTATTTTAAGAGGGGGAACAGAAAAGCTCCTCCCCTTAGCTTAAGGGGCGGGGGAGGGGGTCCGCGGCTATTTTTCGATGCCGGATAACTTTTATGGTTTGGCCTTTGTCACATCTCTGCTATCCTGCGGCCCATCGTTTTACCATCTCCATTACAAGAGCGAAAATTTACATGAACAGGCACAAAATTGAAACCAAAATCATGAATCCGCTCATGGGGGCAACCATCCCGCTCCCGAGCTACGCCACCCACGGGGCGGCGGCCATGGACCTGCGCGCCTGCCTGGCCGTGCCCCTGACCGTACAACCGGGTGAGACCGTGCTGGTGCCCAGCGGCATCGCCATCAGCATCCACGACCCCGGCCTGGTGGCCCTGATCGTGCCGCGCTCGGGCCTGGGGATCAAGCACGGCATCGTATTGGCCAACACCATCGGGGTGATCGATTCGGACTACCAGGGCGAGATCGGTATCGGTATCCACAACCGGGGTCATGGGGCGTACACCATCGAGCCGGGAGAGCGCATCTGCCAGATGATGTTCGTGCCCGTGGTCCAGGCCACGCTGGAGTTGGTGGATGAGTTCAGCCAAGAGAGCGCCCGGGGCGCGGGCGGGTTCGGGCATACGGGGAAACACTAATCAAAATCCTCTGCATCCAAGTGATGCCTGAACGGCATATCGAGCGAAATGCCGGAGTCCATCGCCGCCCGTGACGCCCCATGCCGCCATTGTCGGGTAAACTACGCCTTGTTGGAAATCCAGGGAAACATGCCAA
>DAIERH010000097.1 GCA_027346925.1 Geobacter sp. | reverse complement strand
CAAGCAGGGAAGGTATAGTAGTGTGCCTGCTGGAAGGCGTACTCGTTGTCGCCGTGGCCCGGTCCCCGGGAGGTGCCGGAGGAGAAGCCGGGCTTGGGGTTGTCCATGCCGGTGCCCAGGATCGGGAAGCAGTAGGGATCCTTCACCGTCTCGATCATCCGGGCATGCTCCCAGAAGGCGACTGAAAGCCCCGCGATGATCCCCTGCCTGCTGTCCGGGCAGACGCAGGCCGGGGTGGTGACGTTCCCCGGCGCCGGTTCCTGGCCCATGCCGAAGGAGACGCTGCCGATCTGGGCCGGGAACATGCACTGCCAGCAGATGTCCGTGACCGGGTTGAGCGGCGTCCCCTTGCAGGCCGCGCCGGCATGGCCGGCAACGGTAATGACCCAGAACAGCGCCAGGGTGAACGTGATGGTGCCGGTATGCCTCATCGTCTTCATCGCCCCTTCCTCCCCTTGGTCTTCATTGCACTGGCAGCGCTGCCTGCCGGGGCATGCCGCCGGATGTCGATCTCCCTCACCACCATGGCCCTTCCTTCCTGCCGTACGACCGAAGGCACGGCGGCCAGGTGGAGCCGCTCCGCGAGCCTGCTGTCCGCGTAGAACAGGGGAACCTCCAGCTTCCTCCCCAGCCGGCCGTACTCCCCTTCGGTGAGGAGGAGCATCGCGTCCATGCGGCCCCGGTATTCCGACGCGGCAAACCACCGCACCTGCTCCGGGTCGTTGCCGTTGATGATCACGAGGGTCCTGGTGAAGACGACGTAATCGAGGGGATTGAAGGTGTACCCCTGCGGATAGAGGACTCCGCCCCCCCCGTCCGGGATGTCCATCTCCAGGGTCCAGGTCATGTCCACGGGGAAGCTTTTGTCCCTGGTGGCGCGGGGAAGGCGCACCCGGTCCTGCGGGCCGTCGTATCCCTCCAGGGACTGCCTCGTGATCACCTGCCGCCAGTCGATCCCCTTAGCCTTGTCCTCGATCTCCGCCAGGGCATCCCTCTCGGCTATCCTATAGGTCGCGCCGACAGTCCCCAGGTTCCCGGCATGGGCAGCGGATGCGATGAGCACGGCCGTCAGTGCGGTGAAAACCCTTCTCATCGGCTGGCCCCCGAAGTTGCCTGGTATTTCTGCTGCAGCCTGTTCTGGATCGTGGTCTGCGCACCCTGGATCTTGGTATCCAGGTCCTGTTGTATGTCGCCGAAGTATTCCGAGAGGTCGATGCGGGAGAAGTCCAGGGCTTGAAATTCATCCGGCGTGAAGCCGCGGCAGTTGGGGGAACTGGCGGCCCCCCAGCCGCCGTCCGTGCCGAACACCTGCAACTGCGGCCGTCCCTGTTCGTGGATGATCCGCGCCATCTTGGTGTTGAAGCAGCAGTACCCCTTCGCCTTCTGGACGCACCCCACCAGGGGCCACTTCTTCTCGCAGTAATCCCCCACGTAGTGGCAATCCTTTGAGGCGGCCTGCATGCCGGTCTGGATGTCCCCCTGGTCGCAGCCGTTCCCCATCAGTACCTTCATGACCACCATGACGACGACGGCAATGGCGATGGTGGCCGGGTTGAGGAGCGCCCCCACGTACTCGGTGATGCCGGTGGTCACCGCCTCGGCCCCGGTGGCGCCGCTAGCCAGCGCGCCGTAGGCGCCGGTAGCCGTGGCCCCGGAGAGAGTCGCCGTGGAACCGGAGGCCGTGACGACCGTCATCCCGGTCACCGTGCCGGAGGCCGAGGTGGTGATGCTCGCGATCTGGGCGGCCCCGGTGGCGAGCGCATTACCGTAGTAGGCCACTTGGCCTAGCTGGTAGGCGGTCTGAATGCCGTTGGCCACCATGGAGATGTTGCTCCCCATGTCGTCCGAGCCGACCTTGTCGCTTTCGCAGCAGTCGTTGATCATGCCCACCGTGAGACCCGGGGGCCGGCAGCGGGACCCCTTGCCGTTGAAGACGGCGAGCTGATCGAGACAGTTCCCGTCCTGGTCCCGCTGGCCGTCGTCCTGGAGCATGGATTCGTCCATGATGGTCATCTCTTCGCTGCCGTCCGCCCCGGCGGTGAAGCACTGGTTAGGGGAGCACTGCATGGTTCCGTTGTTGTTCATGCAGGCATACTGGGTCCCCAGGGGACAGGTGTTCATCCCCAGAAAGCAGGTGTGGAGCGTTGTGTTGTAGATCCCGTCGCCGGTGCAGACCGGCACCGCCTCGCATTTCAGGACAGGGAGGCTGTTCCAGGTTGTTCCGGCGGGACAGTCATGACGGGTGTCGGAGACGCATTCGTGAAGTGTCGGTGCGTAGGCCACGGTGTTGTTCAAGAGATAGCCGGCGTCTGTCGGACAGACGATCTGCCGGGTACACTTCCCTTGCGCCGCCGACCAGCCGTAGGTGCCGCAGTTTCTGGCGACCATGGCCCGGCACTCGTTGGCCGCAGCGTCGTAAGCCCCCAGGTCGCAGACGGGCGGGGAATAGCAGACCCGGGCCGTTTCGTCCCAGCTCATGGAACCGCAGTTCACGGTGGCCGTGGCTTCGCACCGGTCGGTGGCGGTGTTGAGCGTGCCGCCGGAACAGCCTGCCGGCTGGTAGCATCTGTCCACGCCCGGATCGAGCAGGAGGGGAGCGGCGCAGACGTTGGCGCCGGCGTCGCACAGATCGATACCCGCGTTGTAGCTGCCGCCGCTGGCGCACGACGGCGCTGCCTGGCAGGTGGAACCGTTCAGGGTGTAACCGCCGCCCGGACAGGCAAGCGTGTAGGCCATCTCACACGTGTCGCGTGTGGCGTTGAGACCTCCGCCGTTGCAATTGGCCGCCTGGTAGCATTGGCCATAGCCAGCCGAATAGGTGTAACCCGAGGGGCAGAGATTTGTTGCCGCTACAGAGCAGTAACCGATGGAACTGTTGAACGCCCCACCCGTTGCACAACCGGCCGCAGCAATGCAGACGCTGCCGGAAAGAGTGTAGCCGCTTGGACATGCAGCGATTGCGGTCTGGTAACAGACGTCGGAACCGCCATCCAGCAGGCCGTTGCTGCACGCCGGCGAGGTGACGCACTGACCGATGGCGGGGTCGTAGGTCCCCAGGGTGCAGGTGGGGGTGTAATTGGCCCAGCAGACGTCCGCGTTGCCGTCAAAACTGCCGTTGGTGCACGTGGGATTTGAGGTGGAGAGGCACTGGTTTCCGTTTATCAGGGTCTTGCCCGACGGACAGACCATCTGCGACGACGACATGGTAAAGGTGCCCGCGAGTCCCCATCCGCTGGCAGGGGAACCATCGGAGCAGTAGCGATCCATGAAATAGTAGGAGCAGGAGCCGTTGCTGGTGCATTGGAGAGCCGACAGGGCATACCCGGTGCTGGTCAGCTCTTGCCAGCCTAATAACGAGGTCGGTGACTGGATGGAAAGGTAATCGGACCCGAGGCAACAGTAATTGGCATTGACGACCACCCGTCCCTGGGGGCCATCGGGACAGCTTATGTTTATGTTGCAGCACGAAGAAGCGTAGGGAGTGCATAAGAATGATGCCGGGCTGCAGGACAGGACCTGCTGCTGAGATGCCGAAGTGATGGAGTCGCATGTGTTGGTGACGGCATTGTAGGTTGTCCCCGTCGGACATTCCGGCGCCTTTTCGCAGCGGCCACGGCTGGAATTATAGCTGTACCCGCCCGGACATCCCGGGGACATCGCCAGCATGCAGACGTTGTAGGTGGTGTTGTAGCTCATGCCGTTCGGGCAGGCCGGCGCTTTTTCACAACGGCCGCGGGAGGCGTTGTAGCTGTAGGACGGGTCGGGACAGGTGTAGGAGGTCGGAGCCGCTTCGCACCTTTTGTCCGTTGCATTGTAGCTCCCCCCCACGCATGTCGGGCTGGCGATGCAGGCGCCGTAAGTGGAGCTGTAGGTATATCCGGCCGGACAGGAGGTGCCGGTAGAGGCGGCCAGACAGAGATCATAGGCGGTGTTGTAGCTGCCGGGAGTGCCGCAGGTCGGGGCCTGTTCGCACTTGCCGGTACCGCTGTTGTAATTCCAGCCGGGCTGGCAGGTGATGGACGAGGCCAGCTCGCACCTGTCGGTCGCTCCGTTCAGCGTCCCGCCGCTGGCACATGCGGGTGTGGCGACGCAGGTATCCAGCACGGTATGGTAGCTGTAGCCGGTGGGGCAACTGCCCACGGCCGCCTCGCACCGGTGGCGGGTGGTGTCGTACGTTGTTCCACCGGGACAGAAAGGGGTTGCCTCGCATTCCAGGAGGCCGGCGTCGTAGGTGAAGCCGGTGGGGCAGTCCCAGGCAGGCGGGCTTTCGCAGCGGTCTTTTGCCGGGTTCAGGGTCCCGCCGGTGCAGACCGCGCTCATGCGGCAGATGTCCAGGGTGCCGTCATAGCCGTACCCTGCGGGACACTCGTTCAGCACCAGCTTTTCGCACTGATCCGTGATCGGGTTGAAGGTGCCGCCCTCGGGACAGGCAACCGGAGTCACGCACTTGTCGAGCGAGGCGTCGTAGGTGTAACCGGCCCCGCACGAGACCACCGCATCCGCCTGGCACATGTCCCGTGCGATGTTCAGAGTGGAACCGGTCGGGCAGACCGGGGCGGAATAGGTTTCCACGCAGTTCACGGCGCCCACGGGGCAGAGATCCCCTTGGGCGGTTCGGAGACAGTTGGCGGTCTCCCCCGGATCGCCGGCATAGCCGTTGTCGTTCAGGTCCTGGCCGCAGACCGGCTGAGAGAGGTCAGGGCCGGCCGATCCGACCGGAGGCGGGGGCGTGATGGTGCCGTCACCGGTCTGGGGCGGCGAAAACGACGCCGCGCAGTCGAGCACGCCGTCGAACTGGACGATCTGGGCATTTCTCGTCCCGTCGAGACCGCTCATCCAGGTGCCGTCTGCTCCCATGACCACCGCCTGGGGGTCCTGGCCGGTGTAGACCGGAGAAGACCAGTTAGTATAGGGAAGAGCGGTCCCGTCCATGTCGGTGAAGCCGGTGGCGCCGAACTCCTTCCAGGCGTCGATATAGGTGCTCTTCGGTGTGGCCGCGCTTCCCAGGTACTTGCCGTACTGGGCGAGGATGAATTTCCGGGTGTCGGCGCTGTCGATCCTCACCGGCCTGGCCGCTCCGTACCGGCCGAGGGAGAGGAACTGTTTCAGGGAACCGGTGGGGTCGCCGGTCAAGGTGTAGGCACGGGTGATACCGGCCGAGAAGTCGAAGAACATCTCCGTCTCCGACATGCCGCCGGTGGCCGCAGACTTGGCGATGGCGTAGGTCCTGCCGTTGTACGCTTTGAAGGAGACCAGGGCGTCGCTGTAGCGGAGGGACGTGTTCGGGCTGATCGGGTCCTGGCAACTGACCGCGGCGAGGGCTGCCTGCGGGATGCCGGTCAGGATCAGGAGAAGCGTCGAATAGATGACTGCGTATATGAGCCGGAATATCATGCGGTCCTGCCTATAGGGGTTTCTTGGTGCCAGTGGTGCAGATGGTGTCCTTTCCGGCTGTGCGGAGCGTCTGGATGATCGTCGCCGCTTCGGCGAACTCGTTGATGCACTGGCACTCCTTCACCACCTCTTCGCCCGGGCCTGCGGGGCACTGGCCGTTCTGGTCGCACACACGGTAGAAGAAATCATAGGAGGTGGCGGGATTCCGCATGGTGGTCACGTCGCCGGAAAGCGTCACCTGGGTGTCGTCCTTCGGAATCCTGGTCTTGCACGCCTGCTCGCAGGTGGCGGCGGGGTCGCGTCCGGGGAGTGCGATGCTGCCGTTTGCGGCGTTCCAGCCGCCTGCCCCGAGCCGCTTGTCCTGAAAGTCGAGGCTGGTGCCGTTGTCCGTGCTGGAGGTGACGACCGTGCCGAACCTGGTCCCGATGGCGGAGAAGTCATACGTCTGGCTGCCGCAAACGTAGGTGCGTTTCTTCTGCCACCAGTCGCGGCACACGGTGTTGGTGTCCACTTCCCCCGTGAACGTCCGGCATCCCGGCAGCGGCGTGAGTCCGGTGGCATTGAAATTCGCGAAGGTCTGCACCCCGTCCACCGTTTCGCTCTGCAGCCGGCAGTCGGCGTCGCTTTCCAGGGTGGCGCACTGGTTGTCCACCCCTTCCACGTACTGATCCGCCTTGATCTGCACGGTGTAGCTCCAGGTGAAGGTCGGGAACTGGGCGCCTGATGCGGGACAGGCAGTACTGGTCTGGACCGGGGTGTCGAAACCGTTGACGATCCCGTCCACCGAACCCGATCCGGCGCTGCAGCCCGGTCCCGTGATGGTGGAGAGGGTTAGGTTCGCCTGCATCACCTTCTCCATCCGGTTTGGGTCCGGCGGAGAGAGCGCCACGTCCCGGATGGTGTGCCAGCCGTTGCCGCCCGGGTTGTCGCCGCAGTTGTTGTGGGCCGCACCTGGACCACCCGGGCCGCTGTCCAGATACTGGAACTGGTATTCGGCATCGCTCACCTTGTGGACCTGGATGAAGATCAGGTGATCGGTGCATACCTGGCTGGTTCCGGAATCGTTGAGGGTCCTGGTGGTGGTCTGGATGGTGCTGTTGCGGGTTATGGCGCAGGTGCTCATCTTGCCGTTGGCCTGGGTAGCGGCGCCGGAATTGGCGAGCAGGTAGTAGAGACTCTGGGGGTCGCCGGACTGGGCCATGGCAACGCTGTCCCGGGCTCCGGTCAGGCCGGCCCAGTTGCTGTAGTAGCCGGTAAGGGTGGAGACCGTGGGAGAGGTGGCCAGGGAGCCGACCGAGTCAGCGGCAGTGGTGGTGCTGCCGGTCACGCGGCCGAAGTAATCGATGGTTGTGGTGTCGTAACTCACGTTGGTGATAGTGAAGGCGCTGTTGCCGTTGTGGATGGCGTTGACGATGCCGCCCCCCAGGTCCTGGAGCACGATGGCGCTGTTCGACCAGACCAGGTTGCTGCCGCAGCTTTTGTTGATGCAGTAGCAGCCGCCGAGGTCGGTGATGGACGCCGGAGCGTCCGCGATCCTGCCGTCCGGCCCGGCAGACCATCTGAAGGAGCGGCAGCCGGTCCATGTCCCCTGGTCGCAGGAGATGTAGCCGTTGCCGCATACCCCGGAGACAGGCTGCGGAAGCGTATAAACGCTGTCGAAGCTCCCGTTGGTGTCCAGGTCCTGGCTGATGATCACCTTCTGGAGGTCGCCGGTGGCGGACGGCTGGATGAAGACTTCCAGAAACCTGGCTGAGGCCGGCGCGGTTATGTTCGCCGGGAAACTCTGGGAGCCGTCCACCGTCTGCATCAGCTTTGTCGGACTCGTGAGCGGCTGGGACAGGTTCCGGTTGGCGGCGTCACTGCTGCCGAAACGGGACAGAGCCCCCTGCGCCCCCGCTGTTCCGGCTGTCTTGGCGTCGTCCGTCGTTCCCGCGAGGCCGCCCCCGGCCGTGACGAGGAGCAGCATGCTAACGGCCGCGATAGGTGCCGACCATCTGCCGAATTGCGTCTTCATAGCTCATTCCCGTAGTGACCATCCGGTCGATTGCCGCGATCTCCTCGCCGTCCGAGGTGAAGGCGTAGTAGGAAAAGGGGTCCACGCTCAGCCTGCCGACGCCGATCCCCAGCGGCGTGTCCATGAAGATCTCCGAGTACTTCGGCTTCAGGCTCCTGGTGGACTTGAGGATCTGCATGGTGAAGTCGTCGTAGTCCAAGATCCCCTGGTTTCTCGCCTCCTCGAATGCCGGTGACTCCAGGAAGAACTTGAAGGCGGAGTTTTCCCGGATCACGTTCCCCACGGCCCCGAAACGCAGAGTGTCGAGGATGGACTGGAGGCAGATGGTGAAGGAGCCGTGGTACTTCCTGGCCCTGCGGTACCCCTCCTCGATGACCTGTTTGAGGGTCGAGCTTTCGCCGAGGAACTGCCATGCCTCGTCGAAGCAGACCAGGCGCCGGTCCGAGCGGTCGGAGAGGTACAGGTCCATGGTGACCGCGTTGATCACCTGGAGGGTGACCACCTTGAAGAGGGACTTCTTCGGCAGGAGGTGCTCCAGTTCCAGGACAACGAAGTCGTCGCTGGAGATGTCGAAGGTGCTCCGGCCGTTGAAGATCCTCCCGAAGGTGCCGCTGCTCACGAAGTCGGCCAGGTTGAAGGCGAGCCGGGTGGCCGTCTCCCTGATCCCGCCGCCGGCGGACGAATAGCTGTCGAAGTTGGCCAGGTATTCGTGGACCGTGTCGATGCAGGC
>DAIERH010000096.1 GCA_027346925.1 Geobacter sp. | reverse complement strand
GCTGCTGGCGATCATCGCCCTGCACCTGATCCACGCCCGACAAACGGGTGTCCTCAGCTTCGGCCTGCACGAGCTGCTGAAGACGCAGATCCCGCCCGACGCCCAGATCTGGCTGTTCGCCGCCTTCCTGCTGGCGTTTGCCATCAAGTTCCCGCTCTTCCCGATGCACACCTGGCTGCCCGACGCCCACACCGACGCCCCCACGGCCGGCAGCGTGATCCTGGCCGGGCTCCTGCTCAAGACCGGCAGCTACGGCCTGCTGCGCTTCGGGTACCCGCTCTTCCCCCAGGCGGCCCAGACGCTGACCCCGCTGCTCTACACCCTGGCGGTCGTCGGCATCATCTACGCCTCCCTGGTGGCCTTTGCCCAGGAGGATATGAAACGCCTGATCGCCTATTCCAGCATCGGCCACATGGGGTTTGTGGCCATCGGCATCGCCGCCTGGCAGCCGGTGGCCCTGTCCGGTGCCATCATCCAGATGGCCAACCACGGCGTAACCACCGGTGCCCTGTTCTGCATGGTGGGGATGCTGGACGAGCGGGTCCATACCCGCGAAATCAGGGCCTTCGGCGGGTTGTGGGGCAAGCTGCCGCTCTGGTCGTTCTTCTTCCTGCTGTTCTCCCTGGCCTCCCTGGGGCTGCCGGGTCTGAACAACTTCGTGGGGGAATTCCTCATTCTGACAGGTACCTTCAAGGTAGCTCCGCTGGCGGCGGGGCTGGCCTTCAGCGGTATCGTCCTGACCCTGATCTACATGGCAAGGCTGGTGCAGGAGGTCTGCTTCCAGCAGGAGCGGCAGCCGCTGATGCTGACGGACCTGAATCCGCGCGAGATCATTCTCTTGGCCGTGCTGGCGCTCTTGAACATCTGGATGGGGGTTCATCCCGGCCCGCTGCTGGAGCTGATCCATATGCCGGTGCGGCTTCTGACCGGAGGCGGGCCATGACGGCCGGAGATATCATGGCGCTCATGCCCCTCATCATCCTGGCCGGCGGCAGCGTGCTTGTCCTGCTGGCGGGCGCGGTGCGACCGGGGTGGTGGCTGTACGAACTGTCCATCGGCGTCATTGCCTGCGCCCTGGCCTGGACGGTGTGCGTGCCGGCAACGGCCGTCATGCCGGGCATCGCCATTACCCCCTTTTTCCGTTTCTTCTCCGGCTTCCTCGACAGTGCCGGCATCGTTGCCCTGCTGCTGGCCGCGGGCTACAACCGCCGCCGGGGAATCGCCGGCGAGGAGTACCCGGCCACCCTGCTGTTTGCCCTGGCAGGGATGGGAGCCGCCTGCGCCGCCACCGACCTGCTGATGTTGTTCCTGGGGCTGGAGTCCTTCACATTTGCCTTCTACATACTGGTGGCCATCGAGCGCAACGCCGCCAGGGGGGGGGAGGCGGGCCTGAAGTACCTGCGCAACGGGACACTCTCGGCGGCCATCCTGGGCATGGGCATCGCCCTGGTCTACGCCGCCGGCGGGACCCTGAAACCGGCCGAGCTTGTGGTGCTTGGAACGGCCCGGACGTTCGGGGCCACGGTCCTGGCCGGCATCTGCCTGGTCCTGTTCGGCCTGGCATTCAAGCTCTCCCTCGTGCCGGCCCACCTCTGGACCCCGGATGTCTACCAGGGTGCTCCCGCGCCGGTGACGGCGCTGCTCTCCACCGCCTCCAAGGTCGCCTCCATGGCGGCCGTGCTGCTGCTAATGCCGATTTTTTCCCCTGGTCATGCCATCCACGATATCCTCTGGTGGCTGGCGCTGCTCTCCATGGTTTGCGGCAACCTGGCGGCCCTGGTGCAGACGAGCATCAAACGCATGCTGGCCTGGTCGTCCGTGGCCCAGATGGGGTACGCGGTCCTGGGGCTGGTGGTTGCTCCGGCCGGCGGCCTGGCTGCTGCGGCCTTCTACGCCGTGCTGTACGGGGCGGCCGGCCTGGCCACCTTCGGTGCGGTGGCGGTGCTGTCGGATGACAACGAACGGGACGGAATCGAGGAATATCGGGGTTTGGGCTATGAAAACCCATTGGCCGGCGCCACCCTGGCCGTCGGCCTGTTCTCCCTGGCCGGCATCCCCCCGGCGGGTGGCTTCATGGCCAAGTTCGCGGTGTTCAGTGCCGCGCTGCGGGGGGGAGAGATTACCCTGGCCCTGGTGGCTATCCTGACGGCCCTAGCGGCGGTCTTCTTCTACCTGCGGGTGGTGGTCGCGCTCTACATGCGCCCGGCCGACGCTCCGGCTGCGGAGGCCCGGCCCCTCCTGGCAAGCGAAATCGCTGCCCTGCTCATTCCCGCCGTTGTCACGCTGTTCCTGGGTATCTACCCTACGCCGCTGCTGGACCTTCTGACGGGCATGCTTCGGTAATGACTGATTCAGCTGTAACGTAAAGACCCCGCAGGTTCAAAACCTGCGGGGTCTTTCTTTGGCGCTGTCACCGTGATGGTTCAGCGCGCCTGCACACGCTACACGCTAGTAACCGGGCGGTGGCGGTGTGCCGGGGGGCGGATAGGACGGAGACGAAGGGGCCGATGGCGCGTACTCGTAATCAGGGGGCGGTGGCGGCGGAGTCACCGCACGCCGCCGGTATCTCCGCACTGCGCCGGGAACCTGGTTGCCGTGTGAATACATGCATTGCACATAGGCGTTGTCATAGCGGCGTTGCGCCTCCTCGCCATACACCTGGCCCGAACTGGAACCGATGGCCGACCCCAGAAGCAACCCAGACCCGGCCCCGATGGCCGCGCCCGCGCCCGCATGGCCACCCGCGGCACCCAAAAGCGCCCCCACACCCGCGCCTCCAAGCGCCCCTATGGCCGCCCCGCCGGCGGTATTCTGGTTTTGGGCCTCTTGAGGGGATACGCCAATCGCCTGGTCGGCCCACCTGCGGCAATATGCGTCTTCTAACTGGAATTGTTCAAAGGGCTTGCCCGGGGCCGGCAGCACCCTCACGCTCGGTCCGGTCGGCATGGTTGCACACCCCGTCATTGCCAACACGAGCGTACATGCCACTAATTGTTTAACGCGTTTCATTTCAACGTCACTCCTTCCTCTGTGGTGGAGGCGGAGAAGGAACAACCTTCATCCAGCCGTTCGGGCATTGTTTCACATAGGGATAATACCCCTTGGGATTCGGGCAGTAATACCAGTAACTCGGTTCCTCCGCCTGGGGTTGCTGCATGTATATCTCTGGCTCTGGCGCCGGCTGCTGGATAATGACGGGCGGTTGGGCGTAGTAGGGATAATACGGATAGGGCGGACCCCACCATCCGGGTCCCCATCCCGGACCGATCCACATGCCTCCATAAAAGTGCGCCTCGCTGGCCATGACACTCACCAGGAGCAACGCCATGACGGTCAATGAAATACGCACAACCCTTTTCATTTGCGCCTCCACGTTTATGAGGAATCTTATATTCACATTTTAGCGCAGGCCAGCCGGCACATCAAGGCATTCCTCCCCGCTCTCTTAGGAGGGACTGTCGCCCTTTTGTTAAAGACAGCAGTATGGCTCAAAAGGTTACAGGCCATATGAAAAAAGACCGTGCTGCCGGACAGACGGCCCCTTTATCGTGAATCCGTTGCCAGTATCAGTAGAACAGCAGCCAGGCATCCAGGAAGAAGAACAGCCAGCCGATGGTGCAGATCAAGGCGATATGCCAGAGGTAGTGCCGCTTGGTCAGGCTGGCCAGGGACGAGAGCATGATGGCGATCTGCAGGAAGATGAGCGCGTAGGCGAAGTTCCCTCCCATGTCCTGGGCCTTGAGCTTGCGAGCGGCGATTTCTTCGGCCTTGGCCTTGATGTCCTTCTTTTCCGTGTCATAGCGCTTGCTTTCTTCGGCATATCTTGTCAGGGTTTTCTCGTACTCGTTGCCCACCAGCGGCGGGAGCCTCCCCCTTTCGGCCATGTATTGGAGTTCCAGCGCCTTCCTCCCCAATTCGAAGGTGTGCTGCTTGATGCTCTTGGCTTGGTAATAGGCCCACTGGTCGCTCTCCTGTCCCTGGGCCATGATGGCGCGGGACGAGTACTTGCCCATATAGAGTGTGGTCAAGGCTGCCAGAACGGCCATGATGGCCGTGGACAGGGCCAGCCACCCCTGCCATTTCTCCTTCTGATCCGACATTCGTTATTCCTCCTTTTAAAAAAGGTTACTCGGAGAATATGATCAAATCGGACTGCAATAGCACACGGATTTTACGGATTGAACGGATCCACACGGATTTGTCATTTGATACGATGGTTTAATTTCGGTTTTATCCGGGTGCAAATTGCCTTTGGTTTCCCTTTTGCCGCCAATTACGTTGGCGTGCTTTGTAAAGGGATGCCTCACATGAAGAGCGGCGTCCGGGACGCCGGGATGATCCCGGCCCGCTCGGCCCGCTCCAGCAGGCAGTGGATGGCCCTGACACCCTCCTCGCCGATGTCCTGGGAGAAGTCGTTGACGTAGAGGCCTATGTGGGCGGCGCAGACCTCGGCGCTCATCTCCTGGGCATGCTCGCAGATGTAGCGGGCCGCCTCGTCGGGATGGCTGCGGGCGTACTCCACGCCGGCCCGCAACGCCCGCTCGATGGCGGCAATGGTCGCTGCCCCCAGGGAGCGCCGCGCCACGATTCCCCCCAGCGGGATGGGCAGGCCCGTCTCCCCTTCCCACCACTCCCCCAGGTCCAGCAGCTTGTGCAGGCCAAAACCCTGGTAGGTGAAGCGCGACTCGTGGATAATCAGCCCGGCGTCGGCCCGGCCGCTCAGGACGGCGTCCATGATCTCGTTGAAAGGCATCACCAGGAAGCTCGTCAGTCGCGGATCGAGCAGCCGCAGCAGCAGCAGGGCGGTGGTGTGGCGCCCCGGCACGGCGATGGTCTTTCCCGCCAGGTCGGACGGATCAAGGTTTTCGGCCGCCACCAGGAGCGGTCCGCAGCCGCGCCCCAGGGCGCTGCCGGAGCGGAGCAGGGCGTATTCGTCCCTGATGTGCCCCAGGGCGGCGTAGGAGACCTTGGTCACGTCCAGTTCACCCTTCAGCGCCAGTTGGTTCAGGGTTTCCACGTCCTCAAGCCGCTCCCGGTAGGAGAGCCCGCCCGTGTCCACCAGGCCGTGGACCAGGGGGTAAAACATGAAGGTGTCATTGGGGCAGGGGGAAAAACCGAGGGTGAGGGGGGTCATACCAACAGCCTCCCGTCATCGATAATCACCTGCTCGCTCCCGTCCGCCAGAATGGCCGTGAGGGTCGGATGGTAGAAGACGTAGTCCTCGTGGAACGGCGCGCTGACCGTGCCCCCGAAGCCGGAGTTGTCCCCCAGGGCGATGTGGATGGTGCCCATGATCTTCTCCGCCTCCAGCACGTTGTCCGGGCGGTTGGCCTTGTCGTTGGTGCCGATCCCCAGTTCGGCGATGTTGCGGCAGTTGGCGTTCTCGCTGAACTTGGCCTCCAGTTTGGCCCGGTGCGGATCGCTCCCCTCGATACGCACCACCCGCCCCTGCTCCACGGCCAGGGAGAGCGGCTCGTCCAGCTTGCGGGTCGGCCCCCACTCGATCACCATCACCCCGTGGCTCTCCCCCTCCAGCGGGGCCAGGTAGGCCTCCCCGGCCGGCAGGTTGCCGAAGCTGCCCGGCGCGGTCAGCAGGCCGTCGTCCCCCTCGGCCCGGCGCCCCTGCTTGCAGATGCGCATGTCGGTGCCGTTGGGGCAGGTGACGGCTAGCCATTCGGCCCGGTTGACCGCCGTAACCAGCCGCGCCGTGCGCTCCGCCAAAGCCTTCCAGTCCACGGTCATGGAGCTGTGGAACATGTCCGGGTCGAAGTGGGGCAGGGAGGCGAAGCGGGCCCCGGCGGCGCAGGCCAGTGCCCGGTAGCGGGTGTGGCTGGTGGAGTTGTTGGCCATGGCGATGATCACGTCGGCCACTGACGCCTTTCCGGCCACCACGATCCTGCGGGCAGCGTCGATCTCCCCGGACGAGGCCTGTTTGGCCAGCAACCTGGCCAGCAGCCCCCCCTCCTCCAGGCTGGCTATGGTCGTTGCGCCAAAGGTGGCCAGCCACAGTTCGCGGGGAGGTTCGGCCCCCGAAGCGGGAGTGGCCGGAAATTCGACAAAGGTGCCTCCAGCATAGGCGCGGTCGGCAAACTCCGCCGCTTGGCGGGCGGTGGAGTTCAACCGCTCGCGCCGGTCCCGGTCGGCCGCCGGGGGGAACTCGTCGGGGCGGATGGTGTCGCTGAAGACCAGCACGCTCTCCCCCGAACGTATTCCCATATTGGTTTCAAAAAGCGATCTGAATGCTTCGTCAAGGCTGTTCATGCAGTCGGCCCCCTGCCATCGATTATTGTCACGGTTCTCTATACCACAGAAAGAACAAAAGTTGAAATCGAGATGAAATCAGTATGATGTGCCGAGTTATTTTTCCCTTGATTTCTGGGGCGTTAATATGCTACTCATGCATACTGTATACAATTTTTCGGCCGTGCTTTTTTTAATAATTGCAGACACTTAACCCCCGTATCCCGGGGGACGGTTTTTGGAGGTTCGTGTGGCACAGGTAGTCTTTTCCACGTGGGGCAGAGAGGTAATAGACAACAGGAACGTTTCCGGCGAACCGCAGGCGGTCAGCTTCAAACTGCCGGTGGCATTCGACGGGGAGCGGCCGCTGCGCGGCTTCATGGGATGGGACGGGATCATCCTCTTCGACAAGGACGTGGATGTGCCGGCCATGGCGGCCGAGTACATGCGGCGCGTCCAGACCCTGTACTGTTGCGGCAAGTGCACGCCGGGCAAGAAGGGGACCAAGGTGCTGATGGACCTGCTCCAGGGCGTGCTGGACGGAACGACCAGGGAGGCCGATCTGGACAAGGTGGGCGACTTGGCCGACCTGATGCGCAACTGCAAGTGCACCCTCTGTCAGAGCGCCACGGTGCCGGTCTTCGATGCGGTGCAACATTATCGCGCCGACTTCGTCGCCTGCCTGAACGGCAGCCGCACGCCCCGGGACGGGCGATACATCCACAAATACACCGCCCCCTGCATGGACAAGTGTCCGGCCCATATCGACATCCCCCACTACATCGAGGCGATCAAGAACTACCAGTTCGCCGAATCGCTCAGCACCATCCGCGACAACATGCCGCTGCCTGCGGTGTGCGGCCGGGTCTGCCCGCACCCCTGCGAGACCGCCTGCCGCCGCAAGAACGTGGATGACGCCATCAACATCATGGTACTCAAGCGTTCGGCCTCGGATTACGAATGGCAGCACAAGGCCACCCCTCCCATGCAGCCCAAGCCGAAGAAAGGGAAGACGGTCGGCATCGTGGGCGCCGGGCCGGCCGGCCTGGCCGCCGCCTACTACCTGGCGTTGGAAGGCTACCACTGCACCATCTACGAGGCCTTGCCCGAAGGCTTCGGCGGCGGCATGATCGCGGTCGGCATCCCGGCCTACCGCATGCCGCGTCACCTGCTGCAGCGTGACATAGACATCATCCAGTCCATGGGCGTGGACATCGTCTACAACTGCCGCGTGGGCAAGGACATCACCCTGCCGGAGCTGAAAAAGAGGCATGACGCCGTGTTCCTGGCGCCGGGGGCCCACCGTTCCAAGCCCATGGGCGTGGAGGGCGAGGACAAGGGGTACAAGGGGTTCCTCCCGGGGGGCATCGACTTCCTGCGCGAGGCCTACATGGGCAGGCCCACCGGCATGGGCAAGAAGGTGGTGGTGGTCGGCGGCGGCAATACCGCCATCGACTGCGTCCGGGTGGCCCTGCGCGAAGGGGCCGAGGATTCCTACCTGGTCTACCGCCGTTCCCGCAAGGAGATGCCGGCCGACGTGTGGGAAGTGGACGGCGCCGAGGAGGAGGGGGTCAAGTTCGAGTTCCAGGTGCTCCCCACCAAGATCGTCGTCAATGACAAGAACGAGGTCACCGGGGTCGAGTGTGTCAGGATGGCCCTGGGCGAACCGGACGCCTCCGGCCGCCGCCGGCCCGAACCGATGCCGGGGAGCGAGTTCATCATCGAGTGCGACACGGTCATCCCGGCCATCGGCCAGGATCCGGACCTGGGGTTCATCCCGCCGGACATGGGCATCGACATCACCAAGCGCATCCAGGCGGAAGCTGCCCTGCGCGAGCTGAACGAAACCCTGGAACAGAAAGTGGCGTTGCGTACCCATGAAATGCAGGCTGCGCTGGCA
>DAIERH010000095.1 GCA_027346925.1 Geobacter sp. | reverse complement strand
CGTGGAGGCGGCCCGCAACATGGCGTGGAACAGCCTGCGGTTGTTGACCACGCCGTAGATCGCCTTCTGGAGCAGCGGCACCCCCTGGTCCTTTACCAGGCGGCGCCTGATCTCCATGATCAGTTCCGGGATGTCGATCTTGCCCGGACAGACCTCCTTGCAGTTGCCGCACTGGATGCAGAGCCCCTGGATATCCTCGGACTGCTTCATCTCGTCGAACCAGGCGGTGAGGATGGTGCCGATGCCGCCGGTATAGACCTTGCCGAACACGTGGCCGCCAACCAGGCGGAAGATGGGGCAGACGTTGAGGCAGGAGGCGCAGCGGATGCACTGCAACGCCTGCTTGAACTTGGGATCACGGGCCATCTCGGTCCTGCGGTTGTCCATGAGGATGATGTGCAGGTCCTTCAGGGAGCCGTCCGTGTTGGGGGTGGGGCCGGTGATGATGGAGACGTAGCTGGTCAGGAGCTGGGCCGTGGCGCTCCTGGGGAGGGCCCGCAGGATCGGAACGACGTCGCCGAAGTTGGCGACCAGTTTCTCTATCCCGACCAGGGCCACGTGGATTTTGGGCAGGGAGGTGACCAGCCGTGCGTTTCCCTCGTTGGTCATCAGGACAATGCTGCCGGTCTCGGCAACGGCGATGTTCCCCCCGGAGATGCCCATGTCGGCGTTGAGGAACTTGGTGCGCAACTCGTTGCGGGCCACCTTGACCAGCCGGGGGATGTCGGAGGAGAGCCGCTCGTTCACCTCCTTGCTGAAGAGATCGGAGACCTCCTCCTTGGTCATGTGGATGGCGGGCATGACCATGTGCGACGGTGTCTGTCCGGCGAGCTGGATGATCCATTCCCCCAGGTCCGTCTCCCCCACCTCGATCCCTGCCTCTTCCAGAAAGGGGTTGAGGTGGATCTCCTCCGTGGCCATGGACTTGGATTTGACCACGGTCTTGACGCCCTTGTCTTGCGCGACCTTCAGGATGTATTCCCTGACGCGGGCCGGGTCGTTGGTCCTGAACACCTTGGCGCCGCGGGCCTCGGCGTTTTGCGCGAACAGTTCCGAGAGCTGGTCCAGGTGGGAGGCGGCATGGGACTTGATCTCGGCGATCCGGCCGCGCAGCTCCTCGAAGTCGATCCCCTCATAGGCCTTGGCACGGTTGACCTTGTAGGCCTCGGAAAACTTGCCCAGGGCACCGGTGAGATTGGCGTCGTGCAGGGCCCTGTTGATGGATTCCTTGAATTCCCTCTTCATGAATGGGTTCCTCCCAACTCGTCGCAAAATACGATGATCAAGCGCTCCGGGCCATGCACGCCGATGGTGAGCACGCGCTCGATGTCGGCGGTCCGGCTCGGCCCGGTGATCAGGGCGATATAGGCGCTGTCCCCGGGGTTGATCCTGGTCAGCAGGGTGGCCAGGTCGGGCAGTATTCCGGCTGTCGGGGCAAGTGCGATATGGATGCCGGAGAGCGACGACACGAGCCGCTGTTCAACGGCGGTGGAGTCCTGCGCCAGGGTGCCGGTATCGGCCAGTGCCCAGGCCATCTGGCTGATCCCGAACCTGGCATCGGCGGCCAGTTCACGGGTGACGTCGAACCTCAACCCGCTAATCTCCCGCAGCGATGATCTGTCGATCCCGTCAAGGAACGGGCAGTCGGCCCACAGGGCAGAGGAGTGTGGAGCTTCGCCGATCCCCTCGTCGCGCAAGAACCGGACAATGAACTCCAGCGCCGCCCCCCTGGTCGCGAAACGATGGACCTCGGCACCGACCCCTTCGGCCCTGGCCTTGAATTGCTCATACATGTCTTGGCTCCTTCCACCCCTTATGCCGGATCGTGGAATACATGGAAAAATTGTTTTATTCGGCCCGCTGGCGGCCTGATTGCCTTGCGGCCCCGCTCAGCCGTAATCCCACGTGTTAAAATTTGTAAAACCATTTTACAGACAGGGTAGTGTATCCGACATAACCTTGTCAACAGGCTTTTTTGTCCCGCATAAAAAAATAGATTGACACAGGATATCGAAAAAGGATAATTGGTAATACAAATAAACAAAACTGAATTCTATTATTGCGCACCAATGCTCCGCATCCCGCAACCGGTGGGCTTAACGACTTGCTGCCACAGCCATTTTGTACACTCTCTCGAAAAGGAAAGGAGAAACCCCATGCCCTGGATTCAAACGTACACACCGGTAGCCGGAAGTCTCGCCATGTCGGCCCTGGTGGCCGCCATCCCGCTCGTCGTCATCTTCGTGAGTCTGGCCGTTCTGAAGATGAAGGCTCACAAGGCAGGAATGCTGGCCGTTGCGTCCGCTTTTGCCATTGCCGTCGGCATCTGGGGGATGCCGGCAAAGCTGGCCTCCCTCGCCACCCTTCAAGGCGCCGCCTTCGGCATCTTCCCGGTATTCTACATCGTCATCACCACAATCTTTCTCTATAACATCACCGTCAAAGGCGGGCAATTCGAGATATTGCGCGCCTCGCTGGCGGGCGTAACCGGCGACAGGCGTCTGCAGGCGCTTCTGATCGCCTTCTGCTTCGGGGCCTTTATCGAGGGGGCCGCCGGATTCGGCACTCCGGTGGCCATTGCCGGCGCCACGCTGGTCGGATTGGGGTTCCGCCCCTTCTATGCCGCCGGCATCTGCCTGGTGGCCAATACCGCCCCGGTCGCCTTCGGCGCCATCGGCATCCCGGTCGTGGCCCTGGCCGGGGTCATGGGATACGACAACGCCGGGCTGATGAAGCTTTCCGCCATGGTTGGCCGGCAGCTTCCCTTTATCTCCGTCTTTATCCCGTTCTATATCATCTTCATCATGGTGGGATGGAAAAAGACCATCGAGGTGCTTCCCGCCGTCGTCACCTGCGGTGTGACCTTTGCCGTTGCCCAGTGGGCCAGCGCCAGTTTCCTCGGCCCTTATCTTCCCGACATCATCGCCTCGCTCAGTTCCATAGCCGCGCTGGTGCTGCTGCTCAAGGTCTGGCATCCCAAGGAGACCTGGACCTTTGATCACGAGCCGGATTTTGCGGGCTCTGTGACGCACAGCTATACCGGAGCCGAGGTGTTCCGGGCCTGGGCACCGTACCTTGCCCTGACCGTGATGGTGCTCGTCTGGGGCATCCCGGCCATCAAACCGGCTCTCGACAAGGCTACCGTGGTCGTGACCGTTGACGGCCTGCACAACAATATCGTCAAGAAGGTTTCCACGCCCGGGGACGGCCTGAAGAAGGCGGCGGCAGTCAAGGCCGAGATCGACAGGCAACTGGCCGCCCTCTCCGCATTGGATCCGAAACAGGCGGCCCTGGCGGCAAAGCTGGCCGAACTCAAGGACCTGGAGGAGCGGCTCATACCGCTGGAGCAGGGATTGGCCGGCGCTGGCGCGGTGTTGACCGGCGAGCGTCTCCAGGCGTTTGATTCCGTGGCCAAGAAAAAGGCCGATATCCAGAAGATGGTCAAGGAGCTGAGCAGCGCAAGCGTGGCGACCGCTCCGGGAACTGCCGCCATAGCCAATGCAACCCCTGCCCCCGCACTTGCCAAGGACCAGTTCAAGCCGCTCGACAAGGCCCTTGCCGACCAATTGCCGATCAAGCTGGCCGCCAAGTACAACCTGAACTTCATGTCGGCCGCAGGCACCGCCATCCTGATCGCCTCGATCCTGTCGGCGCTCATCTGCGGCATCGGCTTCGCGGATTTCTTCAGGCTGCTGGGGAAAACCATCCACGACCTCCGTTACCCGGCGCTGACCATAGCCAGCGTGGTCGGTCTCGCCTTTGTCATGAACAACGCCGGCATGACCACCGCCCTTGGCATGGCCTTTACCAAAACAGGCACCGTCTTCCCGTTCCTGGCGCCGTTCCTCGGCATGCTCGGCGTCTTCCTGACCGGCTCCGACACCTCCAGTAACGTCCTTTTCGGCGGCCTGCAGAAGGTGACGGCCGAACAACTCGGCCTCAACCCGGTTCTCACCGCTGCGGCCAACACCAGCGGCGGCGTCATGGGCAAGATGATCTCCCCCCAGTCGATTGCCGTTGCCTGTGCCGCCACGGGCCTTGTGGGGGAGGAGGGGAACCTGTTCCGTTTCACCCTGAAACATTCGCTCTTTCTGACGACCATAGTGGGGATCATCGTGTGTCTCCAGGCATACGTCTTCCCCTGGATGATCCCCTGACGGAAAACGGCCGAGGGGAAGTTGCCGGCATGCCAGCCGGGTGCGCTTTAGCCCCCCTTCACCCCCTCCCGTCACGGGAGGGGGGAATACTCCGCATGAGGCGCTTCCGAAAGGAGGAGAACCGACATGGGTAGAATGAAGGAACATCCCCGCTACAACGTGATCAGCATCAGGGTGACCGACGAGGAATGGGAGACGCTCCGCAGGACGGCCCGGCTGAACGACAAAAAGATATCCCAGGTGGTGCGGGAGATGCTGTGCCATCTGGAACCGCCGGGAAGCGGCGGTATCTGCTGATTACGCGCGATTCGTCCGCTCGTAAAGGATTGGCGAATGGAAACGATTACGTCGATATACACGTTCATGGAGAAGCATCTCTTCAACTCCCTCTCGAAGAAGCTGGCGGGCAATATCCTCTTCCTGTTGCTGGTACAGGCCGCGGCGGGCTGCGCCGTGCTCTGGAGCTACCACGCGGCGCACCAGGCCATGCTCTCCATGCACCTGCCCAGCGATGCGGTTCAAAAGGTCACGGAGATATTCCGGACGAGCCGCCTCGTCATCATCGGTCTGTTCTCGTTCTCGTCCGCGGCTTCCCTCCTGATCATCATTTTTCTGCGGTACCTGATCATACGGCCGTTGCGGCAGCTGGCCATCACCTTCAAATCCAAAGACCTCTCGGTGGATGCCAGGCTGATGACCTATGACGAGATCCGGGAACTCACGTGCAACTACAACCTGTTTCTGGCCGAGATACGGGAAATCCTCCACCAGACGAAAACATTGGCCCTCAACATCTCGCTGGACTGCATCAAGGTCAAGAAACAGGTTGACGGATCGCAAATCAATGCAAAAATGCAGGGGGAACTGGCGGATATAATCCTCAATTCAAGCCAAGAGGCAAGCCAGGCCATAAACGACATAACCCAGAGCACGCACGATATCTCCCTCTCCATCAACGACAACCACAAGACAGCCGTGGGTTCGCTGAACGAGCTGCATGAGGTGAACGGAAACATCAAGCGCGTCGGCGAAAAACTTGCCGATTTCGAAAAGACGGTGGCCAACCTGAATACGAATTCGGAGAAGATCAGGGAGATCGTCTCGCTGATCGAGGATATCTCCGATCAGACAAACCTGCTGGCGCTGAACGCGGCCATCGAGGCGGCCAGGGCCGGGGAGCACGGCCGGGGGTTCGCGGTGGTCGCCGACGAGGTCCGCGCCCTTGCCCGGCGGGTGAACAGGGCCACCAGGGACATATCGGAAAACATCGACGACATGCTCAGGAACGTCAGGAACACGCAGCACGAAACCTCGGTCATCAACAGCTACATGGCCCAGACGCGGGAGGTGGTGGAAAAGACATCGCAACACTTCGACCACCTTGTCCTGGATTCCGAGAACAACAGCTCCCAATTGTCGAGGATTGCCGCGGCTTCGGAAGAGATTTCCGTGACAACGGAGGAGATAAACCATCAGATCGCGGACGTCCATAGGTTGAGCGTGGAGGTCACAACCAACCTGGTTGAATCCAGCAACCTGTCAATCGGCTTGCAGCAGGTGACCGAACGGATGCTTGAGATCGCATCCCGGGTAAGGATCGGCAAGGGGCGGTTGGAGGAGTTGATCCTGCAGGCGGCCCAATACCGGGACCTCGTGCAGGCCAGGATCGGGGAGATCGCCCAACGGGGAATCAACGTGTTTGACCGGAATTACCGGCCAGTGCCGAATACCAACCCCCAGAAATACTCCGTCGTGTACAACGACGCCTTTGACCGGGAGATGCAGCCCCTGTTCGACAGGGGGCTGGAGGTATTCAACGGCGCGATCTACTCGCTGGTCGTGGATGTCAACGGTTACCTCTCCACCCATCACAGCAAGAACCAGAGGCCATTGACCGGAAACTACGAGACAGACCTTGTCAACAGCCGGGAAAAGAGGATCTATGCGGCGAATGACCTGGAGGTACGCCGGGCGAGGAACACCATGTCGTTTCTGCTCCAGACCTATATGAGGGACACGGGCGAGATCCTCAACGACCTCTCCCATCCCATCCACATCGACGGCAAGCATTGGGGGGCGTTCATCATAGGGATCAGGCCGGAAAGCCTCAGCCAGGGGTGACCCCGGCCGCAGGGCCGGAACAAAATTACGCACTACGGGAACTAATCACATGGAAAAAACGTTGCTTCAGGATTTTGCCGCCATCGTCGGCAAGCGGTATGCCCTCGGCGACCTTGAGTCGCTGGCGGTTTACGGCTACGACTCCACCCCGGAACTGGAGAGTATCCCCGGCGCCGTGCTGCTGCCCGGCTCAAGCGAAGAGGTGGTCGCCATCATGCGTCTGTGTCACGAAGCCGGGGTGAGCGTGACCCCGCGCGGCTCGGGCACCAACCTGTCAGGGGGCTCCATCTCGGCGAACTCCGGGGTGGTGATACAGACCAGCCGTCTGAACAGCATCGTCGAGATCGACGAGGAAAACCTGACCGCCACGGTGGAGCCGGGGGTGATCACCAGCGCCCTGCACCGCGTGGTGGAGGAGCGGGGACTGTTCTATCCTCCCGATCCGGGCAGCATGAACATCTCCACCATGGGGGGGAACGTGGCCGAGAATTCCGGCGGCCTGCGCGGGCTGAAGTACGGGGTCACGGCCGATTACGTCATGGGGCTGGAAACGGTCCTCGCGGACGGCGAACTCCTCAAGACCGGCGGCAAGGTGGTCAAGGACGTGGCCGGCTACAGCCTCAACCCGCTCCTGGTCTCATCCGAAGGGACCCTTGGGCTCTTCACCGGCATTACCGTCAAACTGATACCCAAGCCGCAGGCCAAGGTCACCATGCTGGCCCATTTCCCGGCCTTGCAGGATGCGGCACTGGCGGTCTCGGCCATCATCGCGGCCAAGGTCATCCCCGCCACCCTGGAGTTTCTGGACAAGGTAACCATCAAATGCGTCGAGGAGTACGCCCATGTGGGGTTGCCCCTGGATGTGGACGCGGTGCTGCTGATCGAGGTGGACGGCCATCCGGTGGTGGTGGCGGAAGAGGCCGCAGCCGTGGCGGAGATCTGCAAACGGCATCGCTGTTCCTTTTTCCAGACCGCCAAGGACGCCGACGAGGCGCTCAAGCTGGCCACGGCCCGCCGCACGGCCCTTTCGGCCCTGGCCAGGCTCAGGCCGACCACCATCCTGGAGGACGCCACCGTGCCGCGCAGCTGCATTGCGCCGATGCTGGGGGTCATTCAGGAGGCTGCCAAGAAGTACAACGTGACCATCGGCACCTTCGGCCATGCCGGGGACGGCAACCTGCACCCCACCTGCCTGACCGACGAGCGGGACAAGGACGAGATCAGCCGCGCTCACGCCGCTTTCAGCGAGATCTTCGATGCGGCCATCAGCATGGGAGGCACCATCACCGGCGAGCACGGGGTGGGGCTGGCCAAGAAGCGCTATCTGCCGCGCCTGGTGGGGGAGTCGGGGATCAAGATCATGCGGGGGATTAAGAATGCCTTTGACCCCAAAGGTATCCTTAACCCAGGAAAAGTATTTTAGACGTGGGCTAGAGTTGACAGTAGTGTTTAACCTGCCGGTTGCGAAGTTTCGGGTTCTGGCAAGTTGGGCAAGGAGACCCGCGGAGGCGTAGCAGCGCTACGCCGCACAAGAGGGCTCCGCGGGCCGACGCAGCCAGGTTCCGGAAATCCGCAACCGTATTCAAAGGATAAAGTATGGATTATGTCAAACTGATAAACTGCATGCGCTGCGGCATGTGCCTGCCCACCTGCCCGACCTACAAGGAAACCTTCCTAGAGACCGCCTCGCCGCGGGGGAGGGTGGCCCTGGTGCGCAAGGTCCAGGAGGGCGAGCTGGGCCAGTCCGAGCGTCTGTTGGAGTACCTCGCCCTCTGTCTGGACTGCCAGGCCTGCGCCTCGGCCTGCCCCTGCGGGGTCAATGCCGGCGAACTGGTGGCGGAATTCACCTGCGAGCGCAAGGGTGAACAGGGCTTGTCCTTCATGGAA
>DAIERH010000094.1 GCA_027346925.1 Geobacter sp. | reverse complement strand
CCATGTAATACTGCTGCCCGTTGAGATCGCCCGATTGCTGCGGGTCGGCGCAGGCCACGATCACGATGGGGGCCTGGGCCAGCGCCTTCTGGGCCGGGTTGCTCTTGTACCCGTACACGGCAAAGAATGACTCCACGAAGGAAAGCTCGCTGATCCTGGTGCGGACCTCATGGTCCTGCACCACCACCAGGCGCCAGCACTGCTTGTTCGACCACGAGGGTGCCTGCTGCACCGCTTCCAGCACCGCCTGGAGCTTTTCCGGCTCCACCGGCTGGTCCGAAAACTTTCGAATGCTTCTGCGTGTCCTGATCGCTTCCAATGTTTCCATGATTTCCTCCCTGGTCAGATGTGCTTCATAACTGTATGCGGTTCTTGATGTGGCCTCCCCTTAGATGTGCGTTAATCTCTTGAGGCCACATCCGGCAGGTTCCCGCACACCTCCTCCACCGTGGCACAGGTCGTCAGCACCCGGACCACCTCGGCAAGCGGCTCGGCATAGATCCCGGGCAGATCCGCCTCGCCGGGGCCGAGCACGGGGAAGGCCAGCCGCTCAACCGGGGGGCAGAATTGGGCGTCAACGCCGGGCTTGTTGCCACGGGGGTCGATGCGGTACCAGCCGTAGTCCTCCAGCCAGACCGCGTTCAGGCCGTGCAGGCAGTAGGGGGGACCCGAATCGCCGCACGAGAGCCGTTGATAGCAGAGCCCCGCCGGGATGCCGTTGGCCCTGAGCAGTGCCGCCAGCAGGTGGCTCTTGGCGTAGCAGTAACCGGTGCCGTGCGCCAACGCCTCCGAGGCACGACAGGTGACCGGGTTCAGCCGGTAATCCCAGCTGTGGCGGATTTCGTCCCGGACAAACCGGAAACAGCGCCGGGCGATTTCAACCGGATCGTCTGCGCCTGCGGCCAGTTCCCCGGCCTTGGCCGACACCAGCGGGTGCCGCCAGTCTATGCAGTCGCTGCTTTCGAGATAGGTTTTCATCGGCATGTCAAAGGCCCCTTCATGTGCCGTTTCCCGGTACCCATAGCGGGCACATTACGCCTGGCCAACCTTCCGGTCAAGTGCCGGTGCGACCCGCCCCCTCTGTCTCACCCCCCGGGACCCCCTGCGGCCCGGCCTCCCTGACGTTGCGGATTCAGAGAACGCTACACCCTCAACAGGAAAGGGCTCCGCGAAGGGAGCCCTTTCCGTATCCGATGGAAATCAGCACAAAACAATCAGAGCAGCGCCAGGGCCTCGTCCGAGGCGCGCTGGGCAGCGGCCACGCAGTCGTTCAGCCCGATGCCGCGGTAGGAGTTGCCGGTCAGGATCAGGCCGGGATGACCCTTCAGCCCCTCGTCCAGGGCCGACAGGCGCTTGGCGTGGCCGACGGTGTACTGGGGGATGGCCTGTTCGTGGCGGAAGATGCGCACAAACGAGGGATCGGCAGCGATCCCCATCACCGCCTTGAGGTCCGTCTTCACCCGTGTCACCACCTCGTCGTCGCCCAGCCGGACATACTCGGGGAAGCAGGCCCCCCCCATCATGCTGCGCAGGAGCACCTTCCCCCGGGGCGCCCGGTTCTCGAACATGCTGGAGTCCCACAGGGTCCCCAGGATGCTCCGCCCCTCCTTTTTCGGGATCAGGTAGCCGAAGCCGTCCAGGGGATGGTCGATCCGCTCCCGTTCATACCCGAAGCAGACCACGGTCATGGGGGCATAGGGGATCTGGCCGAGCACGCTGGTCATGTTCGGATCCAGACCGTCCAGCATGCCGGACACCACGAAAGCGGGCGCGGCGATGATGACTATGTCGGCCTCGTGTTCGCCGTTGTTGATGCACCGCAGGCGATAGGGGGAACTGTGCGCCCGCTCCACCGCTGCCACAGGACTGGCCGGCCTGACGATGTCCCCCAGGGATGAGGCCAAGGCATCGGTCAGGAACTGGATCCCCTCGCTGAACGAGGTTAAAACCCCTCCCGGCCCGGCGGCGCTGGAGACCGCCTTGCCCTCGGCCCGCTCCCGCTTCTTCTGTTCGGCCAGCCTGATCATGGCTTTCACCAGGCCGCCGTACTCACGCTCCAACTCGGCGATCCGGGGAAAACAGGACTGGAGCGACATGGTTTCCGGATCCCCGGCAAATATCCCCGACACCATCGGCGCTATCAGCTTGTCCAGCGCCTCCCTCCCCAACCGGCGGCGGCCGAAGTCGGCCAGGGTCTCGTCCACCCCCTCGGGGGCCCGGGCGATGAAAGGGGTCGGCTCCAGGGCCAGGCGCAGCTTGCCGGGCCAGGAGATCAGCCGGCTCTTCAGGAACGCCGGGCCGTTCTCCGGCAGGCGGTGCAGACAGCCTTCCGAATAGATGTATCGCTTGCGGGCGTTGTCGTTGCTGCGGCGCAGCCGGTCGTTGACACCGATGGAAGAGCAGAGTTCCAGGGTCTGGGGCTTGTTGTCCAGGAAACCGTTGGGACCCCATTCGCACAGAAACCCCTCCTCCCGGATACTGCGGATCTTGCCGCCAACCCGCGCCTCCTTCTCCAGCAGGGTCAGGTCAAGCTCCACTTCCGCCTTGATCGCCTTGTCGCGCAGGAGCCAGGCCGTTGCCAGGCCGGAGATGCCCCCGCCGACGATGATCACCTTTTTCATGGGTTTTCCCCTCCGTGAACCATGTCCCTCGATACTACGTTGGTGCCTTGTCACTGTCAAGGCATACCACCGGTGCGGTTGACACGGCGCCAAAGGCGAATTACAGTGTGACGATACGAATGAAAGGATGGTGCCGCACATGGCCAGCACGGATTACTATAAGACCCTTGGCGTCGAAAAGGGGGCCTCGGCCGACGAGATCAAGAAGGCCTTCCGCAAGCTGGCGGTCAAGTATCACCCCGACCGCAACCCGGGGGACAAGTCCGCCGAGGACAAGTTCAAGGAGATCAACGAGGCCTACGCCGTCTTGTCCGATCCGCAGAAGAAGGAGAAGTACGACACCTTCGGCTCCAGCGGTTTCCATCAGCAGTACAGCCAGGAGGACATCTTTCGCGGGTTCGACTTCAGCAATGTCTACAAGGACATGGGGGCAGGCGGCGGGGAGGACATCTTCACGCGCCTGTTCGGCGGCGCGTTCGGGAGGGGGGGCCGGGGAGGCTTCCGGCGCAGCCCGCAAAAAGGGGCCGATCTGGAGATGGAGACCGATGTCAGCTTTCGCGACGCGGCCCTTGGCGCCGAAAAACTGGTGGCCTTCCGCCGCAACGGCAAGCGCGAGGAGTTGAAGGTCAAGATCCCGGCCGGCGTGGAGAACGGCAGCAAGGTGCGCATTGCCGGCAGGGGGGGGCAGAGTGAAGACGGCGGCCCGGCCGGCGACCTGTACCTGCTCATCCGCGTGCTGCCCGATCCGGTCTTCACCCGCGAGGGGGGCGACCTGTTCGTTGAACGCTCGATTCCGTTCAGTGCGGCCTGCCTGGGGACATCCCTGGATGTACCGACCCTGGAGGGGGACAAGCGCATCAAGGTGCCACCCGGCATCCAGCCCGGCACCAAGATCCGCCTGAAGGGGTTCGGCGTAAAGTCGTTGGGATCGAACTACAAGGGGGATCTGTTCGTCAAGATCAGCGTACGCGTGCCGGAAACGCTGAATGGGGAACAGAAAAAGCTGATGGAGGAACTGGCCAGGAAGGGGTTGTAATCCCTCCGCCACCAGCGGCGAACGTCGCCTGTTCCGGCAAAATCACCCCGTAACATCGCCCTCGATTATCGTCGGCTTGAGAGCCGGAGAATCCCCCATGCGGTCGTAGACAAGTTCCAGCCCCATGTGGATGTCCCTCAGATACAGCTTGATATGTATCAGGTGAACGACGATTATTCCCAGCATGATGCCGATAAACCACAACGCGATGTTACCCATCCTATCCTCCCGGAGATGTAGTGTCATGCCCTTTCCCCTGAAAACCGGGCCAGCGGTTCGGGGATACCCGCTTAGTCCTTTTCAAAGACAACGCTCACCACGAACCAATCATCATCAGTGGCAAAGTGGAGCGTAATGGTGTCGTCGGGGTTCCGGGCGGCGACCATATACTCTTTGCCGGTGATCACCGAGGGGGTGGAAAGCCGGATGTCGGCCCCCCCCCTGGAGAGGTGCTGCTTGAAGGAGCCGGCGATCATATTGGCGATTTCTCCGAGGGCATCGCGGACGTCATCGTTGAACTCCCGCACCTCCATTCCGAGCATTCCCATGGTGATGGCCAGTGCCTGGCGCAACGGGGCATGGATACACACCAGTCCGTTATAGGTGCCGGCAAGTCCGACCATGGCGGTGACGCAGTTTTCGAATTGGGTCATGGCATCGATCTGCATCGGCAGATGGAGCAGATCCTCCATGTCAACCATGGTGCTGAAGACCTCCCGGACATCGCCGGTCAGGCGTTTGGCCAACTCATCTCCCGTCAGCCCCTCGGGCAGGTTGGACAGATTGTGAACCATGTACATTCTCCTCTGGTACGTCGACCAAATGTTCCGCTTCCGGGGAGCGATACGTTTGTTGCTCCCCGGCCTGGCGATCACGCCGTCACTGCCGGACCGTCCGAATAGATCCTCCGACGGTTGCGCGCCGGACCTGATAACGCTACGGAGCGCCGTTGTGCTTACGCCAAACGGTAAAACGCTTGATGCCGCTATCCAGGCTTCCCGCAACCGAATCAATCTGTAACAGATCAAGCCGCCCCACCATGCGCGACTCCTCGTCGCTGAGCAGATACCCCTCTTCCAGGCAGGCCCTGCTCAGGCTCTCCCTGGCCCGATTGCGGAAGATATCATCGGTAAGCAGACGGCCAAGGACTTTTTCCACGGATTCCTGTGTCATAAGCACCAACTCCAACGGTGTCCGGAATGCGGACAGGATTCGATTACCTATCCCGACAAAGAGCAGGAGGTGTGCCAACAATAAATATACGTTGTATTCCGGCATGTTGGTTCCTAACAATGGTTTTGCCGGGATTTGGGGAACTGTCCTCTGCAAGGACAGGCGTCCCCCCATGGGACATCCGTCACCGGGGAGCGACGGGAAGCGGCTGGGAAGGGGTCGGGGACCTAACGGTAGAACATCTTGCGGTTTACCTTGAGCAGGTCGGCTGCCTTGGACTTGTTGCCTCCGCAGCGCTCAAGGGTGATGTCCAGGACCTGGCGCGTGATGGCGTCCAGCGAGATTTCAGCGGGATGGAAGTCAAGCTGAAAGGAGATGGTGCCCGCCGCCGGTGCGGGGGCGCCGGTACGGCTGCCGGCGGCCGGCTGATAAATGGAAAGATGCTCCGGGCGGATCAATTCGCTATCCGTGACAATGGTGGCGCGTTCCAGGCAATTGCGCAGTTCACGGACATTACCGGGCCAATCATAGGCCAGCATCACCTCCATGGCCTTCTGCGAGATGCCGGGAATCTTTTTGCCCTGGTGGTCGCGCAGGTGATTGAGGAAATGCTCCGTGAGAAAGGGGATATCCTCCCGCCGTTCCCTGAGCGGCGGGATGGTGATGGGGAACACGTTGATGCGGTGGTAGAGGTCCTTGCGGAAGGCGCCGGCCGTTACCAGCCCTTCCAGGTTGTGGTTGGTGGCCACGATGACGCGGCAGTCGGAGGAAATGGGGGTATTGGAGCCGACCTTCTCGAAGGTGCGCTCCTCCAGCACGCGCAGCAGCTTGGCCTGCAACGCCAGCGGCATGTCGCCGATCTCGTCCAGCAGAATGGTCCCGCCCCGGGCCAGGCTGAATTTACCGTCCCGTTCGCGCTCCGCCCCGGTAAATGCGCCCCGCACGTGCCCGAACAGCTCGCTCTCCAGCAGCGTGTCGGGTATGGCGGCGCAATTGACCGCCACGAATCCCGCCGGCAGGCCGCCGCCGGCAAAGTGTATGGCGCGGGACAGCACCTCCTTGCCGCAGCCGCTCTCGCCATAGATGGCCACGGTGGTCTGGGGGGATGCCGCCACCCGGCCGGCCAATTCCAGGGCTTCCTTCATCCGGGGGCAGGCGGTAATGATGTTCTGGAAGCTGAACCTCTCCCGCAGATGGCTCTTGATCTGGTCGTTTTCGCTCCTGAGACGATGATAGTCCAGGGCGCGCTGGAGCGTAATGCGCAGCTCGTCCGGCTCGCAGTGCTTTTCCACGTAATCGAACGCCCCCCGGCGCATGGCCTCGACCGCACTGGTAATGCTGCCATGGGCGGTCAGGACGATGAACGGGATATCGGCGTGGCGCTCGCGCACCTGTTCCAGAAACGCCATGCCGTCAACGGCGGGCATGATCAGGTCGGATAGGATCAGATCCACCGTCTGCCGTTCCAGTATGGCCAGGCCTTCCTCGACGTCGGCGGCCATGATTGGGGTGAAGCCGGCATTGGCCAGTTGCTGTTCCAGCAGAAAGCGGAAGCTGGCCTGGTCGTCAACGGCAAGTATGGTGGCGGGTGGCGTCATGGGCTCTCATGGTCCGGCATCGGAGATACTATCGAAAGCAAACGGTTCTCTCGGTGTTGCACAGCCTAAACATATTGATTTATTTCGATACATGCAAGTAAAAGATGCGGGGTCGCGCAGCGGGCGGCCGTACGCCGCCGATATCCCCGAAAAGCCCCCGTCAACGGCGTATCGAAGGCTGCCTCACCGTTTCAGCAGCAGATACATCGCCATGCAGTCGGACAGTTTCCGTTCAAGGCCGGAGATATCGCCCTGCCGGGCCAGCTGCTCGATCTCCCCGGCCAATCGGCCCAGGGACTGGTCGCGCAACCCCTGGGCCACCCCCTTGGCGGCATGGGCCGCATCACGCAACGCGGCCGGATCATTCGCGTCGTGGGCACTCTTCATGGCAGCCAGCTGGGTGCCGAGATCGTCGCACAAGAGGCCGAAAAACGCTGTCAGCCGTTGGGGGCTGGCGCTGAAATCGGCCAGGACCCGGTCCGAGAGCATGGCCGCGAGGGGAGCCGGCGCCCCTCCCTTGCCCCCGCTCCCACCACCCGCCGGCCCGCTGGGGGAGCCGGCCGCGCAAGCTTCACGCCGGCAGCGCGCGAGGCTCTCCCGGAGATCCCGGATGGAGAACGGCTTGAGCAACACGTCGTCCATGCCGGAATCCAGGCAGGCCTGCCGCTCTTCCGCATCGGCGGTGGCCGTGAGGGCGATGATCGGGATGCGACCGCCCCGTTCCCGCTCAAGGGCCCTGATGGCGCGTGTGGCCTCACGGCCGTCCATGCAGGGCATGCCCACATCCATCAGGATCAGTTCAAAGCGCTGTTCGTGGAACAAGGCAAGCGCGCGTTCGCCGTCTTCGGCCACGGTGACCCGATACCCCTGTTCCTCCAGGACGGCGCTGGCCAACTGGCGGTTGAAGTCGTTGTCTTCGGCCAGCAGAATATGGGGACGTCTCGAAGGGTGCACAGGGGTAGCTCCTTGCGGATTGACTTCGACAGCGGTAATCGGGATGTACCATTCAGCCAGGGGCCGGAAGGGAAAATTCAGTCGGTTTCAGCGGATACGACGCGCACCCATGAATCATGCGGTGACGGATTGACGTATGGGATCGAAATCAGCCCTCTTTTGTCCGCATCAGCACCACCGCATGGGCCGAGATGCCCTCGCCCCGCCCGGAAAATCCCAGGCCTTCCTCGGTGGTGGCCTTGACGTTGACCTGTTCCGGGGCGGCGTTCAACACCCTGGCGATGTTCGCCCGCATTGCAGGGATATGGGGCGCCATCTTGGGGCGCTGGGCGATGATGGTGGCGTCCAGGTTGCCCAGTTGCCAACCTTTTTCGGCCGCCAGCTTGCCCACATGCTCCAGGAGCTTGAGGCTGTCGGCCCCCTTGTAGGCCGGGTCGGTGTCGGGAAAGTGCCTGCCGATATCCCCTTCCCCGATGGCACCCAGGATGGCGTCTGCTATGGCGTGCAGCAGCACGTCGGCATCGGAGTGTCCCAGAAGCCCCTTCTCCCAGGGGATCTCCACCCCACCCATGATCAGCTTCCTGTC
This sequence comes from Geobacter sp., assembly GCA_027346925.1. Classification (GTDB taxonomy): domain Bacteria; phylum Desulfobacterota; class Desulfuromonadia; order Geobacterales; family Pseudopelobacteraceae; genus JACPFJ01. The sequence continues at coordinate 320 of DAIERH010000094.1, read as the reverse complement.
TTCCACCAAGCGGTGGACGTCGTAGCCGTGGCCTATGCGCATCGCCATGCCTCCCCTATCCCTCCGCCTTCAGTTCCCTGGCCATCAGCTCCGTCACCGCCTGGCGGGCCGGCTTGTCCTCGTGCAGGATCTGAAAGGTCTTCTCCACGATCGGCATCTCCACGCCGAGCTTGCGGGAGAGCCGGTAGACCGATTCGGCCGTCTTGACCCCCTCTGCCACCATGCGCATCTCGGCCAGGATGTCGGCCAGGCGCTGTCCCTGCCCCAGTTTGAACCCGACGGTGCGGTTGCGGGACAGGTCGCCGGTGCAGGTGAGCACC
>DAIERH010000093.1 GCA_027346925.1 Geobacter sp. | reverse complement strand
AGTACGGCAGCCGGGATCTTGCGCTGGTCGCGGCGCAGGGAAAAGACCAGGTAATTATCCCTCCAGAAGGTGGATGGTGCCTCGAAACCCGCGTCATCGGGATGGTCCACCAGTACCCACCCCTCGGAAAGCTCTTCGCCGGAGTTTTCGATGGATTGAAAGCCGCGGCCGGACAATTTTTGGGAAAACCACTGGAACTGGTCATTTTTCGGGATATCGCCGCTGATGGTGTACTGGGTGATGCTGACGGTGTTGGAATAGACGCCCATATTTTTCGTGTGATTCCTTTCTCGCGGGAAGTTCGGGTGAACAAAACGAATGATTATTGCATATTTTTACCGGATGCGCACGCTGTTTGGGTGGTAGCCATTTACCGCTCCAGCAGCCGCCGGTACTCGGCGATGCCGATGGAGGTCTGCCAATGGCCGCCGGCCCTTCCCAGCAGCGAGCCGCCCCAGAACACAAGCACCACCAGGGCGACGAAGAGGAAGCCGGGGATCATGAAACGCCCGGCAAAGCGCATGGAGAGGGCCTCGTTGAAACGGCAGTGGCTGACGCAGCGCCAGCAGCCGATGCATTCCGGGGAATTCACGCTCTTCTTGCGCATGACATCGATATAGGTCGGGCAAACCTGGCTGCAGACCCCGCAGGAGACGCAGCGCTCCCGGTCGCGGGTCACCCTGACCGGCGACACCAGCGCCGCCAGCCCCAACAACGCGCCATAGGGGCAGAGGTAGCGGCAGAATGGGTTGCGCAACGCCAGCGAGGACGCCAGCAGGAACAGGAGCGTTCCCAGTGCCGGGAGGGAGATGTGCAGAAAGAAGTCGAGCAGACGCACATCGGCTGTCTTGTGGTAATCGGAAAGGATGAACGCCTGGAGTGCCGGAATCGGCATGACGACAATATTGTAGACGAAAAAGGCCAGGAGCAGGTATTTCAGGCCGCGCAACCCTACGTCCAGCCAGCGGGGCAGCCGCGGGTTGAGGCCGAAGAGGCGGAATCCCGACTTCCAGGCGCCTTCCGAGATGGTCGCCACCGGGCAGATCCATGAGCAGAAGGAGCGCCTGAGCAGCAGCGAGACAGCCACAATCGTCAGGAACAGGACAACCGCGGCAGGATGGATCGTGTTGAAGCCAGCCCCCCTGATCCAGGCCGAGAGCCCCAAAAGTCCCGAAATGGGCAGGAATCCCTCGATAGCGGGCGGCCGGTCGACAAAAACGATACCGCCGCTGGACCGGAAATAGTTGACGAACTGGTAAAAGCGCAGCCCCAGCCAGAGCATGAAACCGAGAAAACAGAATTGGATCAAGATACGCAACGGCTGGACATAGCGGGTGGGCATCGGGTCTCCCTGGGGGGCGGACAGCCGGGGCGAAGCGGATCGAACGTCTGCTTCGCCCCGGCAAGCCTTACCCGGCCTTTATGGCCACATAATACATGCCGCTGTCCTGGCGCTTGAGCAGGAGTCGCACCATATCCCCCTTTTTCACCTTGGCAACCACGGCGTTGAATTTTTCCATGGAATCGGGCCGCTGGCCATTGATCTCCACAACGATGGAGCCCGCGGAGATGCCGGCGTCCTCGGCCGGCGATCCCGGTTTGACCTCCGTGATCACCAGGGCCTTGGAGTCCTTGATCCCCAGCCGGTCGGCCAGTCGCTTGTCCAACTCCTGCACGGTCAGGCCAAGCTTCTCGCTCTCCTTGCCGTCACTGGCCACGGCTCCGGGTTCGCCGTCCTTGAGTTTGGCCACCGTGATGGGGAGTTCAAGGCGTTTGCCGTCACGGTAGACGGTTACCCTGGTCCTCTTCTCGACCGGGGTAGCGGCCACGATGCGGGGCAGTTCGTTATATTCGCCGATCTCTTTGCCGTCAAACTCCAACACGATGTCGCCCGCCTTGAGTCCGGCCTTGTCCGCGGGGCTGTCCTTGACCACGTCGGAAATCAGGGCGCCTTTATCGGCATCCAGGTTGAACGATTTGGCCAGTTCCGGCGTCACCGCCTGGATCTGCACCCCCAGGTACCCCCTGGTCACCTTGCCGGTGTCGCGCAACTGGTTGATGATCCCCTTGGCCATGTTGATCGGAATGGCAAAACCGATCCCCTGGCCGCCGGCGACAATGGCGGTATTGATGCCGATCACCTTGCCCTCGGCGTTGAACAGCGGACCGCCGGAATTGCCGGGATTGATGGAGGCATCGGTCTGAATGAAGTCGTCATAGGGACCGCTGCCGATCACCCGTCCCTTGGCGCTGACAATGCCGGCGGTGACGGTTTGGGAAAGCCCGAATGGATTGCCGATGGCCATGACCCACTCACCCACCTCCAGGCGGTCGCTGTCTCCCAATTCGGCCGAAGGGAGTTTTTCCTTTTCATTTATCTTGATCAGCGCCAGATCGAGTTTGTCGTCCGTTCCCTTGATCTCCCCCTTTGCCTCGCGGCCGTCGGAAAGCTTGACCATCACCTCGTCGGCACCGTTGACCACGTGGTTGTTGGTCAGGATGTAGCCGTCAGGGCTGATGATGAATCCGGTACCCAGGGTCTGTTCGCGCCGGGGACGCTGCTGGGGCATCTGGTTGTAGAACTGGCCGAAGAAGTCATCGAAAAAGTTGTCGAACGGCGACTGGGGATGGTTGGGGGGAAGTTGCACGCGTTGCCGGGGCTTGATGTTCTTGGCGGTACGGATATTGACGACAGAGGGTTTGAGCCGTTTCGCCAACTGGACGAAATCGGGGGTAACCGGTTTGGCAACCGACAACGATGGGGCCGCAAGGGCGAAGACCAGCCCTGCGATCAGCAGACGCACACGTGACACGATGCTTGTTGACATGTTCCTGACCTCCCTGACTGTTTGTCTGACGGAATGATTGAGGGGCGGGTCGCATATGACCGCGACACCGCCCCCTTGCATTTTCTTGGAATAAAAATAATGTACCGCGGCAAAAAAATCAACCCCCGGCCTATTTTTCCCGCAGGATATACCCCTGACCGCGCACCGTATGGATCAACTTCACGGGGAAGTCCTTGTCCACCTTTTTGCGCAGGTAATTGACATACACGTCGATGATGTTGGTAAAGCTGTCAAAGGCGTAGTCCCAGACATGCTCGGCAATCATGGCCCGGGACAGCACGGTATTGGGATTGCGCATCATGTACTCCAGCAGCCCATATTCCTTGGCGGTCAGGTCGATCTCCACACCGCTGCGCCACACCTTGTGGGCAACCGGGTCGAGCCGCAGATCGGCGAACAGTATCTCGGCACCGCGATCCTGCTCGCCCCTGCGCAGCAGGGCCCGTACGCGGGCGAGCAGTTCGGCAAAGGCGAACGGCTTGGTAAGATAGTCGTCCGAACCGGCATCCAGCCCGGAGACGATATCCTCCGTGGTATCCCGGGCGGTAAGCATCAGGACCGGCACATGCCGGCCGGCGGCGCGCAACTCCTTGATCACCGCCAGGCCATCCTTCTTGGGAAGCATCACATCCAGGATAACCAGACTGAAATCCTCTTCCAGCGCCAGTTTGAGCCCTTCGACACCGTCATGGGTGACGGTTACCTTGTAGCTATCCTCCTCCAGACCGCGCTTGATAAAGCCGGCGACCTTTTTTTCATCCTCGACAACAAGAATTTTCATCATAGTGTTTCTCCTTTTCGTGGCGCCATCTCAGATATGACGCATAGTCAGTACGTGGTAGCCGCATGCATACGCCGCATTATTTCGGAGGCGGCCTCCTCCACGGATTTGTTGGTAACGTCCATGACGATCCACTCCGGGTGCTGGCGGTAGAGTTGCTTGCAATACGCCAGTTCATCCTCCACCTGCTGGTAGTCGGCATAGCTCCCGCGAGGGCTTTGGCGCATGTTGACCAGCCGCGCGGTGCGAATCTCCACCAGCCGCTTGGCATCGATGGTCAGTCCCACGATCTTGCCCTGGTCGATCTGGAACAACTCCCCGGGCGGATCGATCCCCTTGATCAGCGGGACATTGGCCACCTTGTATCCCTTGTGGGCCAGATACATGGAAAGAGGGGTCTTGGAGGAACGGGATACCCCCACCAGGACCAGATCGGCCTTGTGCAGATAGCGTGTCTCCTGGCCATCATCATGCTTGACCGTGAAGTTGACCGCCTCGATTCGCTTGTAATAGTCGGTGTCGATCCGGTGGAGCAGCCCCGGTTTCTCCCGCGACGGGGTCCCTAGATAGCGGGAAAGGGCGTAAATGAGGGGGCTGAGCAGGTCCACAGCCAACAAGCCCTTTTCCTCGGCCACCCGTTCCACAATCTCGGACAGGTGCGGATCAACCAGGGTGTACACGACCATCCCCGGAGCATGCACCGCCACCGCTATTGCCTGCTGCACCTCCCTCGGGGTGCGGATCTGGGGGAAGAGCTGCACTTTGACGTCACCGTCGTAAAACTGGGACAGCGCCGCCCGGATAACCCGCTCGGCTGTTTCACCGGTTGAATCGGAGAACACATAGATTGTTTTCATATACATCCTGCCAGCGCTTCCGGCTTCATTAGCTTCAAAACGTATTTTCTAATTAAAATTATGCCCAGCAAGACGATTTTGTCAAGATTTTTTGTTGCCAACAGGCTACCATTTTGCTAACTTCTTGAACTTACGCACAAATCATACTAAGGTGGCCCCAATGAATGATTCGTGGCTGGAGATAGCCTGCGACGTGCCTGCCGAACTCAGCGATATCCTGGCGGAATACCTGGCCGAGCTCTCCGGGAGCGGTGTCTGCACCGAAAATCTGAACGTGGACGCCTTTTCCCCCAGCGAGATCAGCCATTCCCCCGTCACGACGGTCAGGGCCTATTTCTCCTCCGAGGCCGACATCGAGGCCCGGCTGGCGGACATCAACGCCTTTCTGGACGACCTCGCCTCCCGCTATCCCGGCCTCTCCATCCCGAAACCGTCCGTCTCGACGGTGCGCAGCGAGGACTGGAGTACGAGTTGGAAGGCCAACTTCAAGGCGCTTCGGGTTGGTCGGCGCCTGCTGATCGTACCGTCATGGGAAGAAGCACGGCCGCGGCCGGACGACATCGTGCTGCACCTGGACCCGGGCATGGCCTTCGGCACCGGGGGCCACGAAACCACCCGGCTCTGCCTGGAGGTGCTGGAGGGCATCATGGACGGGATGCCGATCCTGCTGTCTCCCTCGGTGCTGGATCTGGGCACCGGCTCCGGCATCCTGGCAATGGCCGCGGTCCAGTTGGGCGCCGGACACGTCCGCGCCGTGGATATCGACCCCCAGGCCGTGGAGGTGGCACGGGAAAACCTGGCAGCCAACGGCCTGGCGGAACAGGTCGAACTGGACACCACCCCGCTGGAGGCGCTGTCCGGCAGCTTTGATATCATCCTTGCCAACATCCTGGCCGAGGAACTGGTCCGCCTGGCGCCTCACCTCACGGAGCGGCTGGCAACCGGCGGGACCCTGGTGCTCTCCGGCATCCTGGCCGAGAAGGAGCCACTGGTACGGGCCGGCTTTGCCTCTTGCCCCCTGGAGTACCGGGAGACCAAGCGCGAGGGTGAGTGGGTAGCGCTCATCTACCGGAAAGGCGGCGCATCATGAGCAGCCGCCGCTTCATGATCACCTCCCGCAGCATCCGCGAAGGCTACGCCTCCTTTGACGGCGACCTGTTCAACCACATGGTGCGGGTGCTCCGGATGAGTCCCGGCGACCCCCTCACCCTGGTTGACGAAAAAGGGAGCGAGCACCAGGGGGTCATCGACCAGGTTGCCAAGGAGTGGGTGGCAGTCAAGATCCTCATGACGGCGCATCCAAACGACACGGGAAGCGTCGCACCCCGGATCACCATCTGCCAGGCCATCCCCAAGGGAGAGAAGGTTGACCTGATCCTGCAAAAGGGAACCGAATTGGGGGTCCATGATTTCTGGCTCTTCGGCGGGCGGCGCTCGGTGGTTCATGTGCGCGAGGATCAGCGCGCCAACAAGCTGGAGCGCTGGAACCGGATCACGGCCGAGGCGGCACGGCAGTGCGGCAGGCGCACCATCCCCGCGGTTTCCTGGTTTCCCACCGCCGTCGAGGCGGCCGATGGGGCCAGTCACGAACTGCGCCTGCTCCTGTGGGAGGACGAGCACGAGCGGAACCTCAGAAAGACCCTTGCCGGCAGCCCCCCCCCTCTCTCGGTCATCGTGGCCATCGGCCCGGAAGGGGGCTTCGACCCGCTTGAGGTGCGGCACTTCTCGCGGCATGGATTTCAGCCGATCTCGCTGGGAAACAGGATCCTGCGGACAGAGACCGCCGCTATTGCCATAACCGCAATTTTACAGTATCTTTGGGAAGATATCTGATCCCATGCACGAAACCCCGTCCAGGCGTTTTTACTGCGCCACAACAAGAAGGAGCTGCATATGAAATGCCCCAAGTGCGGATTCAACAGCTTCGAATACCACGATGTCTGTAAAAAATGCGCCCACGACCTGACCGGATATAAACAAACCTTCGGCATACACGCCATTGTGCTGCCGCGGGAGGCGCGCGAGGCCCTGGCCCCGGCCCACACGGATGAAGCGGTCGAAACCGGCGGGGCAACCCAGGCGCTCGAGGCCGTGGCCGACATGTTCTCCTTTGATCTGCCCGAAGCGGAGGCGGCCGCGCCGGAAACACCTCCGGCGGCAGAGGACAACCCCTTCGACTTCGGCGAGGAGCCCGCCACGCCCGAACCCCAGAGTTTCTATGACGTTTCCCCGGAGGAAGAACAGGCGTCGGCCCAAGCCAAAGCCGAGGAAGACGCCTTTGCCAGCCTGCTGGAGTCGGCCGGCCAGGGCAGTGGCGGCACCAGCGCGACAGCGGCGCCGGCAGCCGCCCCGGCCGACAACACAGGCGACTTTGACATGGAGAACTTCTCCTGGGACGATACCCCCCCGCCGGCGGCGCAGCCCGCTTCGCCTTCGGCCCCGGAAGCCGATGGCGGAAGTTTTGGCGAGTTCGACCTGGAAAACTTCTCCTGGGAGGAAACGCCCCCCACGCCGGCCGGAACCGAAACAGCCGCCAAAGACGACGACGCCAGCGCCCTTGGCGACAAGGACGACGCAGCCAGGAAGTAGGTCTCCCTATAACAATGCCATTCGGAAAGAGCGGGATTGCCCGCTCTTTTTCTTCATCACCCATCCCCTGGAGAAGCACAGTGCGTCAACGCATCACCATCCTTCCCGAAACGCTCACCAACAAGATCGCCGCCGGCGAGGTGGTCGAACGCCCCTCCTCGGTCATCAAGGAATTGATCGAAAACGCTCTTGACGCGGGAGCAACGGATATCGGCGTGGAAATCGCGGCAGGCGGCAGACGGCTGATCAGGATCAGCGACAACGGCCACGGCATGTCCCGCGAGGATGCCCTGTTGTCGCTGGAGCGCCATGCCACCAGTAAGATCAAAAGCGACAGCGACCTGGACGCCATCCACACCCTGGGGTTCCGCGGCGAGGCGCTCCCCTCCATAGCCTCGGTCTCCCGCTTCAGCCTGGCCACCCGCGAACCGGACAATCAGGAAGGGACCGAGATCGTGGTGGAGGGGGGGCGGGTCCGGGATGTCAAGGCGTGCGGCATGGCCCCCGGCACGGTCGTCACCGTGGAACAGCTCTTCTTCAACATCCCGGCCCGGCTCAAATTCCTGAAGAGCGCCGAGACCGAGGCCGGCCACGTGGGGGACGCGGTGGCGCGCATGGCCATCTCCCGCCCCGGCGTGGCCTTCACCTGCATCAGTGACGGCCGCGAACTGCTACGGGTGCAGCGGGGCGACCTGCGGCGCCGTCTCGTCCAGGCGCTGGGAAGGGAGGCAACCGCCGACCTGCACCCCGTGGAGAGCGAGGCCGGAGGAATCGCCGTCACCGGCTTCATCTCCGGGCCGGCCGTCGTCCGTTCCACCACCGCCGCCATGTTCACCTACATCAACGGCCGCTTCGTACGCGACCGGGTGGTGCAGCATGCGGTCATGCAGGCCTACCGGGGGGTGATCGACCGGGGCCGTTACCCGGTCGTGGCCCTGTTCATCGAACTCCCGACCGGCGAGGTGGATGTCAACGTCCACCCCACCAAGCACGAGGTGCGCTTCCGGCGCCAGACGGCCGTGCACGACGCCCTGCAAGCGGCCCTGGAGCAGGTGTTGGCCCGATCCCCCTGGCTGCAGCAGACGCAAAGACAAGCTCCTGCCCCCTCCGCTGCCCCGCCGACCGCCCAGGCATACCGGGAACGGATCGCGGCAGCGGCCCAGGCATCCCTGGCCCTGCCCCGCGGCGAGACGCCGTTCCACCCTCTGCCCGGCGCCGCCGGGAGCACCGGACATGGGCC
>DAIERH010000092.1 GCA_027346925.1 Geobacter sp. | reverse complement strand
AACCTCTTGAACAGGCGAAAGGTGTCCATGCAGGAGTTGCACTCCTGACCCTGGCCCGGCATGGTCTCGCGCTTGAAGACCTTCACCCCTGCCAGATCGGCCAGGGGGCGGCCCGCCCGATCCTTCTGGGGAAGGAGAAAGGAGAGTTTCATGCCAACCCCGGACTGCCACAGCGACACCTCTTTCGGCGCCTCAGGCACCAGCAGGTCGGGATAGATCACGGGCCCCTTCTTGCCGCAGGCACTCATGAAGAGCGCTATGACGAGTACCAGACACAAACGGTGCATGAAAGACCTTTCCCGTGAGAACAATCCGTTATTTCCCCGCTCCCGGCGCAACGTTCATCATCAGCGGTGCCTCGAAAACCTTATCGCCAGCGGAAAAGCGTACCCGGTCCCTGAGGATCTCGGTTATCCTGGCGCCTGCCACCACACCTCCCTCGCGCATGAGGAAACCATTCACAACAGCCCGCCGGGCACTGCGTTCATCCTGCCAGGCGATTCCGGACACCTTGATATCGGCTGGTGGCGCGCTGAGGGCCGGGGCAACGGATTTCTCCCCAACAGCCTGCGGGGCTCCCCCCCCCTGCCGTTTGCGGAGCCGTACCGCCTGCTTCTTGGCGGCAACCAGTGGGGTGTCGTCGTCGGCCTTAGATATAGACGGCACGACAGCCTGGGGCTTCGGTGGTACAACCGGCCGCACGGATGGCGCCGGCTGCGGCGGTACCGGGGCAGCCGGCTGAACCGCTGCCACGGGTGGTGCTGCCGGGGGAACGACCCTCGCAACAGGTGGCGGTTGAACCACAACAGCAGCCGAGCGGCTTACCCGCCGCTTGTCGCCGTGCAGCACGAACCAGGTTCCCGCCAAGGCGATGAGCGATACGGCCACCACTACCACGGTGGCGATCTTCCAGGCATTCCCGCCAGAGGGGCGCCGCGGTTCATCCCGCAGCAACGCGCCGGAGATACTCATCATGCCATCGTTGCGTGCCTTTTTTGCCTTTTCGTTTTCCAGTTTTTTCAAGGCGTCAAGGATATAACTCATTTTGTGCGTCTCTTTCCGGCCAAAAGCCATCTGCTGATGCGCCCCCACAATTCACGTCCACCCCGCCCCTGGCGTGTCTCGGCAACGATCTGGGCAACGACCTGTGCGGCGATGGGCGGGGTCACGGTAAGGCTTTCCCGGGTCCAGGCCATGAGCAGGGCCTGCTCGCTGGCCACATTGATCAGACGGGGGATGCCCTGGGAGAACCGAAATATCCTTCTTACAGCTCCGCTGGAAAACAACCCCGGAATACGGCAGCCGGAAACCTTGAGCCGATGATTGATGTAATCAACCGTGTCGTGCAGGTCCATGGGGGTCAACCGGCAGCGCACCGTTATGCGTTGGCTGAGCTGCCGCAGGTCGTGCCGGGAAAGGACATCTTCCAGTTCCGGTTGCCCGGCCAGGATGATCTGGATCAACTTATCCCGTTCCGTCTCCAGGTTGGAGATGAGCCTAATCTGCTCAAGCACCTCGGGCTTCAGGTTCTGGGCCTCATCGATCACCAGCACCACCGTCCTGCCGGCGCTGTTTTGCTCCAGGAGATATCTGTTGAGGGCCTCATGATAGGCAAGGCCGGTCTTTTTAGCCGGCTGAATCCCGAACTCCTCACAGATATTTGCCAGCAATTGGCCGCGCGACAGACAGGGGTTGAAGATCAGCGCACTGCGGTATTTCTCCGGGTCGAGCTGGGAGAGCAGCGTACGCAGCACCGTGGTCTTTCCGGTCCCCACCTCGCCGGTCAGGGCGATGAACCCGGCATGGCTGTCGATGCCGTAGAGCAGATGGGCAAAGGCCTCGCGGTGAATTCCGCTCAGGTAGATGAAATTCGGGTTGGGGGTGATGGTGAATGGTTTTTCGTTGAAGCCGAAGAAGTCGCAGTACATTCTTAACCTCTTGCCACAGAGCCACAGAGACACGGAGGTATCGCCGTGCTTTTTTCGAGAGAAATCCGATCCCCCACATCGAACCGTTCACTATCCTGTTCGCTGAATATGTTCAAAGATATTCTCTGTGTCTCTGTGGCTCCGTGGCAGATTGCACGTTTGCCTACTTCCCTTCCCGGCAGCGCACGATCTCGCTCCACACCCGCTCCCGCGCCGTGCCGCCCGGCACGTTGCGGGCATTGACACTGGCCTCGACGGTGATGGCCCCGAAAATATCGTTGTCGATGCGGGGGGAAAAGAGCTGCCATTCGGCCAGGGACAACTCGGTGATGTCCATCTCGTTCTCGATGCAGTATTTTACGGCATTGCCCACGGCTTCATGGGCATCGCGGAACGCCAAACCCTTGCGCACCAGGTAATCGGCCACGTCGGTGGCGGTGGAAAAGCCAAACTCGGCCGCCCTGCGCATGCGGCCCTCGTTGACCCGCATCCCGGCGATCATGTCGGCAAATATCTTGAGGCTCCCCTTGACCGTGTCGATGGTATCGAAGAGCGGCTCCTTGTCTTCCTGCATGTCCTTGTTGTATGCCAGCGGCAGGGACTTCATCACCGTCAGGAGGGCAATCAGGTTGCCGTATACCCGGCCGGTCTTGCCCCGTACCAGTTCCGGCACGTCCGGATTCTTTTTCTGGGGCATGATGGACGACCCGGTGCAGAAGGAGTCGGACAGTTCGATGAAGCGGAACTCGCTGGTGGACCAGAGGATCAACTCCTCCGAGAGACGCGACAGGTGCATCATCAGGATCGAGGAGTCGGCAAGGAACTCCAGGGCGAAATCCCGATCCGAGACCGAATCCAGGGAGTTGCGCGTGATGGCTGGAAAATCCAGTTGTTCGGCCACGTATTCCCGGTCGATGGGAAAGGTTGTCCCGGCCAGGGCCCCTGCTCCGAGGGGGAGTACGTCGACCCGTTTGAGGCAGTCATCCAGGCGGGCCCGGTCCCGCGAGAACATCTCCACGTAGGCCATCAGGTGGTGGGCGAACAGGATCGGCTGGGCGGTCTGCAGATGGGTGAATCCTGGCATGATCGTGTCGATGTTGGCCTCGGCCTGGGTCAGCAGCGCATCGGTCACCAGGTCCAGGAAGGTGATGATCTCCACGATCTCATCCCGCAGGTAGAGACGGATATCCAGCGCCACCTGGTCGTTGCGCGAGCGGCCGGTGTGCAGGCGCTTGCCCGCCTCGCCGATCATGGCCGAGAGGCGCGCCTCGATGTTCATGTGGATGTCTTCCAGGCTGACGGAAAAGTCGAACTCGCCCGCCTCTATCTGCTGGAGGATCTGTTGAAGGCCATGGACAATGCTCTCCACATCCTCGATCGGGATGATCCCCTGTTTGCCCAGCATGCGGGCATGGGCGACGGAACCGCGGATATCCTGGTGGTACAGGCGCTTGTCGAACTCGATAGAGGCGGTGAACTCCTCCACGAACTTGTCGGTGGGTTGCGTGAAGCGCCCGCCCCAGAGTTTATCCTTGGACACATCGGTCTCTTCAGTGGTCATGCCTGTTTCTCCTGTGCTATTTCGTATCCGGCCACCAGTTCGGCGGCGGTGATCTTGCGCCATGCGTCCGATTCGTCCTTGCTCAGGATGGCATGCACCTTGAGCGGAACCCGCGATGTCCGCGGATCGAGTTCGTGCTGTTGCGGCAGGTTGAAATAATAGAGGCGCGTACCGCTTCCGAAACGCAATCGGCAGACCGGGGCGCCATCGAAGTCGTCGGTCACAAACTCGCTGAACCTGACGTGTGCAAGCCGGTGGCCACGGTTGATGACCACGTAGGAGTGGCCGTATCCTTCCTTGATCGGCTCATCCTCCAGCACGGTCCCGTCCGAGGTGTTGCCGAATACCGTCACCGTCTCGCGCACCCCCGGCATGTCTTCCAGGTATTCACCGTAGAAACCGCAGATCACGTCGCGATAGGCGCGATGCTCCGGCTTGGGGTTGCACTGGATCACGAACAGGGCATCCAGCCGCTGCCGGGTGGTATAAAAGAGCTGGTCGGCGTGATCGATGATCTGCCGGATATTGGAGGAGTACAGATCACGGTAGAGGTAATCCAGGCAGATGATCGCCATGAAGTTGAAGCACGACGGCCAACTGCGCAGCAGGTAAAAGTGTTTGCCCCGGTAGAGGTCGTGGAACTTGTCGATATACTCCTCGCCGCGGAAGGGATGGCTCTTGGCCTCCAGGAAGACCCGGAGGCGGCCGTCGGCCTCCTTGACGGCGATGCAGCACCAGTTGACAGGCACCTCCAGCACGTCACCCGAATTGATGTCCCGCTCGACCAGCTCGACCGCCTCCGCGTTGTCATCGCTGAAACGCGCCAGTATGGCACGGTAATCGCGCAACCTGACCGGCTCCACTCCGAAGACGGTCACCGTGTTGGGGCGAAAGGAACCCCCGATGGCCGCCAGCATGTCATCGAAGCGGCACACCGGCAGACAGGCCTCGGGAAAGAGGAGGAAGTGGAGCTTCCTCATGTTCCCCTCCCCGCCGGCCACCAGATCGAGGACGGAGCGCACCGTGGCCCACTGGGCCTCGGGGTCCATCTGGCAAAACCCGGTCTCGCAACGCCGCAGGCGGTTGGGGATCTGGGCGATCATGCAGTGCAGGTGATGACCCAGGGGGAACTCCAGGTTGACCCTCTTGTCGATGATCTCCGGCATGGCGCTAGTGCTGAACCTCGCAGGTGCATAACTCGGGGAAGATACGCCCCAGGATGTAGCGTGTTCCGTCCGGCAGGGGATAAACTGCCAACTCACTCCGCCCTACCCAGGCCACCGCTGCCACCTCGGCCTCGTTGCGGGTGATGTCGCAATACAAGGGCCGGCAACGGTAGTACAGGATGACGAAATGGTAGTTGTCCTCACCAGGGGTGAGGTGCTCGAACACGTCGATGAGGCCCTGGACCTCGACCTCCAGACCGACCTCTTCGTGTACCTCGCGTTTCAACGCATCCAGGATCGGCTCCCCCAGGTCGATCTTCCCCCCCGGCATGACCCACTGATCCTTGAATGGCTGAATGTTGCGCCGGGTCAGGAGCACCCGGTCGTCATCATCCAGGATGACCGCCACCACCGAGGTGACGATGTGTTCTTTCTTGTACCGCTTTTTCGTCACTTCTTTTTCGAGGCCTGCATCAACGACCTGATCCTGAGCCGCAGGGAGTTGATCTTGATGAAGCCCTCGGCATCGGCCTGGTTGTAGACCTGGTCCTTTTCAAAGGTGGCGAAATCCAGGTTGAAGAGTGAGTCGGTCTCGGACTTGCGGCCGACCGTGCGGCAATGCCCCTTGTACAGCTTGACCCGGGCCACGCCGTTGACGCACTTCTGGGAATCATCCACGAGGGTCTGCAGCATCTGGCGCTCCGGGGAGAACCAGTAGCCGGCGTAGACCAGGCGGGCGTATTCGGGGATCAGCCCGTCGCGAATACGCATCACCTCGCGGTCCATGGTGATCTGCTCCACGGCCGAGTGGGCCTCGCGCAGGATGGTGCCGCCGGGGGTTTCGTACACGCCGCGGGACTTCATCCCGACATAGCGATTCTCGACCAGATCGACACGGCCGACGCCATGCGCCCCGCCCAGCTTATTGAGGTGCGCCAGTAGCTTGGCCGGGCTCATCTTCTTGCCGTCGACGGCGACCGGATTCCCCTGCTCATACTCGATCTCCACTTCCAGCGGCTTGTTGGGCGCCTGCTCGGGTGGCGTGGTCAGGACGTACATCTCCTCGGGTGCCTCGGCCCAGGTGTCCTCCAGAATGCCCCCCTCAAAGGAGATGTGCAGCAGATTGCGATCGCTCGACCAGGGGCGTTTCTTGGTGACTGGTATGGGGATGCCGTTTTTCTTGGCGTACTCGATCAGGGCCTGGCGGCTGTTCAGGTCCCACTCGCGCCAAGGGGCCACCACCTTGATGGCCGGGTTGAAGTGGTAGTAGGCCAGCTCGAAGCGCACCTGGTCGTTCCCCTTGCCGGTGGCGCCATGGGAGACGGCATCACATTTCTCCTTGGCGGCGATCTCCATCTGGCGCTTGGCGATCAGCGGCCGGGCAATGGAGGTGCCCAGCAGGTAGTGACTCTCGTAGATGGCATTGGCGCGGAACATGGGAAACACGAAATCACGGACGAACTCCTCTTTCAGGTCGTCGATATAGACCTTGTCGGCGCCGGTGGCCAGGGCCTTTTCGCGGATCGGGGCCAGTTCGTCCCCCTGCCCCAGGTCGGCGGAGAAGGCCACCACCTTGCAGCCGTACTCGTTCTTGAGCCATTTGAGGATGATGGAAGTGTCCAGCCCGCCCGAGTAGGCCAGGACGATCTTGTTGATTTCCTTTTTCTGCGTTTTTGCCATGTGTAGCTCTCCTTTAACAGTAGATATTATTTGATCAAAGTTGCCATGATTGCTTTTTGTATGTGCAGCCGGTTCTCGGCCTCGTCCCAGACCACTGAATTGCGCCCTTCGATGACCGAGTCGCTGATCTCCTCGCCCCGGTGGGCGGGCAGGCAATGCATGACGATACAGTCCTGCTTGGCCAATTGTACCAGGGAATCGTCCAGGCAGTAGCCGCCAAAGGCCTGCTCCCGCTCCTTCTGTTCGCTTTCCTGTCCCATACTGGCCCAGACGTCCGTGTTGAGCACGTCAGCCCCCTTGACCGCAGCTTTCGGGTCGTGCGTCAGGGTGATCCGGGCGGGGGCCTTGGCCCGTGCCCAGGCCATGACCGAGGCATCCGGCTCATACCCCGCGGGGCAGGCCAGGGCCAGGTCGAAATCGAGGATGGCCGCCGCCTCGATCCAGGTATTGGCCATGTTGTTGCCATCCCCCACCCAGGCGAACTTGAGTCCTGCATAGCCCCCCTTGTGCTCGATCACCGTCTGCAGGTCGGCCATGATCTGGCAGGGGTGGAACAGATCTGTCAGGCCGTTGATGACCGCTACGTCCGAGTAGCGGGCAAACTCTTCAACGATCTCCTGGCCGTAGGTGCGTATCATGACGCCGTCGCAGTAGCGGGCCATGACCCGGGCGGTGTCCTTGATCGGCTCGCCGCGCCCCATCTGGGAGGTGCCCGACGACATGAACAACCCATGGCCGCCCAGCTGGAAGACCCCAACCTCGAAGGAAACCCTGGTCCTGGTGGAAGCCTTTTCAAAGATCAGCGCCACTGTCTTGCCGTCCAGCAGCCGGTGGGGAATGCCCTGCTTCTGCTTCGCCTTCAGGTCCTTTGCCAGGTCAAGCAGGCCGTCCAGTTCGTCCTTGCCGTAGTCGTGCAGCGCCAGAAAATGTCGCGCCATTGTTCCCTCCCTATACCTCTCCAGTAAACTGGATACGTGCTTTAACGACATCATTTTCTCAAGAAAAAATAGCGTCTAAGTTACTAAATCTCGGCAAATATGCCGTCCAGGATCGCAATCATGGAATCGATCTCCTGCTTGGTGATCACCAATGGCGGCACGAAGCGCAGCACCGTGTCGTGGGTCACGTTGAGCAGCAGGCCGCGGCTGTGCCCTTTCTTTACGATCTCGGCGCCGGGGATGGTCAGGCCCATACCGATCATCAGGCCGATGCCGCGCACCTCCCTGACAAAGGGATACTTCCTGCCCAGTGTCTCCAATTCGCCCAGCAGATACTCGCCGATCTCCTCGGTCCGGCTGAGGATGCCCTCTTCCAGGATGACCCGCACCGTTGCGATGGCGGCCGCGCAGACCAGCGGATTGCCGCCAAAGGTGGAACCATGGGTACCCGGAGTGAAGGAGGCGGCAAACTCGTCCCTGGCCAGCATGGTGCCGATGGGCGCACCGCCGGCCAGGGCCTTGGCCAGGGTCATGATGTCGGGGACCACGTCGAAATGCTCATGGGCAAAGAGCTTGCCGGTCCGCCCCATGCCCACCTGGACCTCGTCGAAGATCAGGATCAGGCCGTGCTGGTCGCAGATCCGGCGCACCTCCCGGAAGTAACCGGGCGACGGGACATTGACCCCCCCCTCTCCCTGGATCGGCTCCAGCATCACGGCACAGGTGTTGGGGGTGACGGCGGCCTCCAGGGCGGCCACGTCATCAAAGGGGACATGCTTGAAGCCGTGCAGCAGCGGATCGAAGAAGCGCTGCACCTTTTCCTGGCCAGTAGCCGAGACCGTGGCCATGGTACGGCCGTGGAATGACTCGGCGGCGGTGATGATCTCGTAACGTTCGGGACCGTACTTGTCACGGCTGTATTTCCGGGCCAGCTTGATTGCGGCCTCGTTGGCCTCGGCCCCGCTGTTGCAGAAAAAGGCCTTGTCGGCAAAGGAATGGTTGCACAACAGTTCGGCCAGTTCGATCTGCTGGGGAATCTGGTAATAATTGGAGCAGTGGATCAGTTCGGCGGCCTGATTCTGCAGGGCCGCCACCACCGCGGGGTGGCAGTGCCCCAGGTTGTTGACCGCCACCCCGGCCAGGAAATCCAGATATTCCTTGCCCTCCGCGTCCCACAGGCGGCTCCCTTTACCCCTCACCGGCACGATCGGGTAGCGGCCATAGGTCTTCATGATGTAA
>DAIERH010000091.1 GCA_027346925.1 Geobacter sp. | reverse complement strand
GCTGATGGCCGGGGTGTCGTCGATGAAGATCCTGGAATCGTGCAGCACCCCGGCCGCCCGGGTGAGGCGGGGCCAGTCCGAGTCCTGGAAATGGCCGGTGCGCATCTTGCCGAAATCGACCCGGGCGATGGAGGCGAAGAAGCGCATCACCAACTGTTCCTTGCCCATCTCCAGGGAGAAGATGGCCGAGGGGATCTTCTTCTTGCTCTCTGCGCTGGCGTACTGGGCGATGTTGAGGGCCAGGGTGGTCTTGCCCATGGAGGGGCGGGCCGCGATGATGATCAGGTCGCCCGGCTGGAACCCGGCGGTCATGGTGTCCAGGTCGGTGTAGCCGGTGGGGGTGCCGGTGATCAGTTCCTTGCGGTCGTGCAAGGATTTGAGGATCTTGAAGGTGTCCTTGACCACCGCCTGTACCGGCACATACTGGGGCCTGAGCTTGTTTTCCGAGATCTCGTAGATCTGTTTCTGGGCCACGTCCAGGAGTTCGTTGACGTCTGCCTGCTCGTCGTAGCCACGGGTGACGATCTCGGTGGCCACGCTGATCAGCTTCCGGTTGACCGCCTTTTCCTTCACGATCTTGCAGTAGTAGGAGATGTTGGCCGCGGTGGGGACGTAGTCAACCAGGGTGGCCAGGTAGGCCGCTCCCCCCACCTCCTCCAGCTCCCCCTGTCTCCTGAGGATATCGGTCATGGTGATCAGGTCGCTGGGTTCACGCTGGTCGGAGAGGCGCATCATGGCCTGAAAGATCTTGCGGTGGCTCTCCCGGTAGAAGTCCTCGGGCAGCAGGATCTCCAGCACCCGGTTGATGGCGTCGTTGTCGATCAGAATGCCCCCCAGGATGGACATCTCGGCCTCCAGGCTCTGGGGGGGGAGTTTGCGCAGGTCTTCGTTACTCATGGGTGGTTGTCTATCTCCTGTTGGCGGCAATAACGTCTTTCACTGCCGCAACCACGTCAGCGGCGTCTTCTTCGGTCATCTTCGGGAAGAGCGGCAAGGACAGGATGCGTTCCGAGGCATAGCTGGCGTTGGGCAGGTCGGTGTCGGCAATCGGCATGTTCTCCCGGTACCAGGCGTGGTGGTGGATGGCCTTGTAGTGCAGGCCGGAGCCTATGTTGTGTTTTTTCAGTTCGGCCATGAAATGGTCGCGGTCGATGGTCAGCTGCTCGACCCTGACCAGCGGGGTGTACAGATGCCAGGCGTGGCGTTGCTCGTACGGGGCGTACGCGGGCAGGGCCAACTCTACCACATCGGCGAACTCACGGTTGTAGAATTCGGCAATGGTACGCCGTTTGTCGATGAAACCGTCCAGCTTGGGCAACTGGTGGATGCCGATGGCGGCCTGAATGTCCATCATGTTGTACTTGTAGCCGGGGAGCATGATGTCGTAGTTGGGGGTGCCGGAGGCGGAGAAGCGCTTCCAGGCTTCGCGGCTCATGCCGTGAAACTTGAGCAGGCTGACCTCCTCGGCCAGGTCCTCGTCGCGGGTGCAGACCATGCCCCCCTCGCCGGTGGTGATGTTCTTGTTGGGATGGAACGAAAAGATCGAGATGGAGTCAAGGGAGCCGATCCGTTTTCCCTTGTACTCGGTCCCGGCGGCATGGGCCGCATCCTCGATCACCGTCAGGTTGTGCTCCCGGGCAAGGGAGAAGAGCGGGTCCATATCGCAGGCCTGTCCGGCGAAGTGCACCGGGATGACGGCCTTGGTCCTGGGGGTGATCTTTTTTCTGACCTCGTTCACGTCTATGTTGAGGGTGCCGGGTTCGATGTCCGCCAGTACCGGCGTGGCGCCGGCCAGAATGATCATGCTGACCGTGGAGGCAAAGGTCATGGGGGTGGTGATGATCTCGTCCCCCTCCTGGATCTTGAGGGCCAAAAGGGTCAGGTGCAGCCCGGCGGTGGCCGAACTGAGCGCCACGGCAAAGGGGGAGCCCACATAGGAGCGGAACTCCTCCTCGAAGCGTTTCACCTTGGGGCCGGTGGTGATCCAGCCGGATTTGAGGGAATCGACCACCTCGTTGATCTCGGCATCGTCGATGGTGGGGGTGGAAAAGGGGAGAAAGGTATCGCGCATGGTTTCTCAGTGCTCCTTGGTCGTGATTGATTGCTAATGGCGGTCGCAGCTATGTGTCCGGGTTTACCGGTTCGCTATCAGCACCCGCCGCCCCGATTCACCCAGCACGCGGGGGAATGGGCTCAAGCCGGGCAGCAGGTCGTCCAGCTCGGTCTTCTTGAGGATGATCAGCACCTGGGCGTTGCTGCCCCATAGTTTGAGCAGGGCGCGTTGGTCGGGAAACCAGGCCGACTGGTCCCCCTGTTTGCTGCCGAACTCCAGTTCGTCCGGTTTAGCGGTGACCAGCACCCGCCGGCCGGTGTACCAGGAAACCGCCTGCATGGGACCGAAGGTGACGATGCGGCTGTCCGGCCCCGCCAGGGAGCGGGCCTTCAGGGCCAGGTCGCGCGGGGATTCGGCCCCGGCGATGGCCCCCATTATCAGCCGCGGGACGAGAATTTCAAGCAGAAATGAGCAGATGCAGAGTATGGCCACCATCCTCAGGGGCTTGCGGCCCGCTGTGGCCAGGCAGGTCGCCCCCTGGATGAGGAACAGGGCTGCCAGGGCGATTGCGGCACCGGAGTGGATCGGCGGAGCATTGATGACGAACTGGTGCAGCGGGTCGGCCAGGTGGGGCAGGTACCCGGTGAGCAGCGCGGCCGCTTGGGGCAGGCGGGTATACCCCAGGCAGGCGATGCCCAGGATGGTCAGGGTCATCCCCAGCATGACGGCGCTAGGCTTGAGCCCGCGGCCGCGGCCTTCCAGCAGGCCGTCGATGCGACGGGAGATCAGGATGGCCAACGGCGGGAAGATCGGCAGGATGTAGGGTATCAACTTGGAACTGGATTTGGAAAAGAACAGGAAGATCACAACCACCCAGATCAGCAGGTAGAGCCCCGCGTGGCCGTCGCGGTGATGGCGGTCTCGCCAGGCCCGGCCCAGGGCGCCGGGGATGAGGAACGACCAGGGGAGCATGGCGGCCAGGAGCACCGGCAGGAAGAACCAGAAGGGCTGGTAGCGGCCATGCACCGTGCTGGTGAACCGCTCGAAATGTTCATGGATGAAGAAGAAACGGGCGAATCCCGGATTCCGCAGCGAGACGGCAACGAACCAGGGTGCGGCCACGGCCAGGAACAGCACCGGGCCGGAAAACAGGCGCATCTCCCCGAGCAGCCGCCAGCGCCCGGTCAACAGCAGGTAGAGAAAGATGATGCCGGCCGGAAAGACGATGCCGATCAGCCCCTTGGCCAGAACGGCCAGGGCGCAGAAGATCCAGAAAAGAAACCAGGGAAGTGGGCTGTTGCGTCGTTTTTCCCCTCCGCTGGCGATGATAAAGGCGCCCAGGGCCGTTGTGAGGCAAAATGTCACGAGCATGTCCGTCAGGATGATGCGCGACTGGAGCACGAAACCGGCCGAGGTCCCCAGGATCATGGCGCTGATCAGGGCGGTGCGCCGCCCATAGAGCCTTCGGGCCACGGAGTAAGTCACCAGCACCGTGGCCAGGCCGCACAGGGCCGAGGGGAGGCGTGCGGCAAACTCGGTCAGGCCGAACAGCTTGAGGGAGGCGGCATTGATCCAGTACAACAAGGGTGGCTTCTCGAAGTAAAGGACGTAGTTGAGGGTCGGGGTGATCAGGTCGCCCCGTTCCAGCATCTCGCGGGGGATCTCGGCATAGCGCCCCTCGTCCGGGTCGATCAGCGCCAGGCGCCCCAGATACTGGATGAATGGTGCGGCCAGGACGACGGCCAGGAGCACCAGGTCGCGCAGCCATCCGCTGTCATTGCTCCGGGCATAGGCCTTGTGGTCCCTCACGGTGCAGCCCCCTTCTCGCGACGGATCAGGTCGAACGGCTCCACCCGGAAGGGAAGGACCAGGACGATGCGCTGGTTGGGGTTGGCGGCCCCGGCCCGGGTGATGGACCCATCGCCATCCACGACTGCCAGATGATCGACGAGCAGACCATGGGTGCGCATGCCGGGGCCGATGACCTCCAGGGTGTCTCCGCTTTGGATACGGTTGCGCACGCCTACCACGGCGGTGCCGTCTTCCCGCACCTCTTCCACCAGGCCTACGAACTCGTGGCTGCGGATATAGGCCGAACGGTATTCCTGTCCCACGTTGCGCGGCTCTCCGAACAGGAAACCGGTGGTATAGCCCCGGTGGCTCAGTTTGCTCAATTCCTCCAGCCATTCGGGCCGGCAGCGCCAGCCGGCCGGGTCGGCCAGATATGCGTCCAGGGCCTGGCGGTAGACCCGCAGCACCGAGGCTACGTAGTTGATCCCCTTCATGCGTCCCTCGATCTTGAGCGAGGCCGCACCGGCGGCGATGATGGCCGGCAGGTGCTCCAGCAGGCAGAGATCGCGGGAGTTGAAGATGAAGGTGCCGTTCGTATCCTCCATGACCGGAAAGTACTCGCCGGGGCGTTTCTCCTCCACCAGCCGGTAGTTCCAGCGGCAGGGGTGGGCGCACTCTCCCTGGTTGGCGTCGCGGCCGGCCATGACGCTGGAGAGGAGACAGCGGCCCGAGTAGGAGATGCACAGGGCGCCATGGACAAAGACCTCCACCTCCATGCCGGTGCGGGCGATGGTCTCGGTCATGGCCGTAAGGCGCGTCTCCCGCGCCAGGTTGACCCGTGTCACCCCGTGCCGTTGCCAGAAGCGGGCACTCATCCAGTTGATGGTGTTGGCCTGGGTGGAGAGGTGCAGTTCGCGCTGGGGTGAGACCCGGCGCACCAGATCGATCACGCCCGGATCGGCCACGATGTAGGCATCAAAGGGGAGTCCCGCCATCTCGTGGAGAAACTGCTCAAGCCCTTCCAGGCTGTCATTGTGGGGGTAGCTGTTGACCGTCAGGTAGGCCCGGACCCCGCGGCTGTGGCAATACTTGAGGGCCTCTGCCATCTCCACGGGGGTGAAGTTGTCCGCCAGGTTACGCAGGCCGAAGGCCTTGCCCCCCAGATAGACGGCATCGGCGCCGTAGTGGACAGCGATTTCAAGTTTTTCCATGTTGCCGGCAGGCGCCAGCAGTTCGGGTTTTCGCATGGGGTGATCCGGTCGTGATTGGTGGAGGGGGAGTGGAATGGAATGCTAGCACATTATCCCCCCCATTTAAAACCGAAACCTGAGAAACAGGATAAGACATACTTCTGAGGCAGTTTTGCTTGACAAACCCCGAGAGTTCGCTTTAAGTATGAAAAAACCCGATAAATGGAGGTATTATGCCATTCAGGGCCAGATGGGCCGCCTGCATCCTTGCGGCTTTTACGCTGACCGGCTGTGCCGCCGACGAGCTGATGGTAAAACGGCAGACCGAGGCGGAAGCGAAGATCGAGCATTTGATCCAGACCGGCAAGGTGAATGAACAGCGCGTGAACGAACTTTCCGGCCAACTCCAGGGGCAGGAGGAGAAAACCGGGGAGGCTTTGGCACAGGTCAGGCAACTCCAGGCTGCCATCCAGGAGATCCGCATCACCCAGGAAAACCTCAAGGCACGGGTAGCCCTGCTGGTACAGCAGACCGCAACCCCCAAGATCGAGGTGGTCAACCCGGAACCTGCCGCCAAGGGCAAGGATAGCGGTCCTCCCTCCGAGTATGTCAAGGCGTTCGGGCTGTACAGCGCCAACAACTTTCGCCCCGCCATCGAGGCCTTCGAGGCGTTCCTCAAGGCCAGCCCCCAGAGCGATTATGCCGCCAACGCCATGTACTGGATCGGCGAATGCCACTACAGCCTGTCGAATTTTGCCACGGCCAGAGCCACCTTCCAGAAGGTGCTGGATACGTATCCCAAGAGCCCCAAGTTTCCCGATGCCTTGCTGAAGCTGGGCTATACTCTGTCGGCCCTGAAGGAGAAGGAAAAGGCCAACGCCGTGTTTGAACGCCTGATCAAGTCCTATCCCGGCAACCCGGCGGCGGCCAAGGCCAGGGAGCGGCTGACCGCGAATTAACAGGTACTACCGAGGTGCGTATGAAGTACAAAATGATCGTAGTGCTCCTGCTGGCGGCGTTTATCGCACCCAGCCTGGCGAGGGCGGCAGAACAGGAAGAGCCGACCATCTATGTCATCAAAAAGGGTGATACCCTCTGGGGCTTGTCGGAGCGTTTCCTGAAAGACCCGCAGTACTGGCCCGCCATGTGGGCCAGTAACAGCCAGATCACCAATCCGCACCTGATCTATCCCGGCCAAAAAGTGCGTGTCTTTCCCGATCACCTGGAATTCGTGCCCAAGGAGTCCAAGGGGCAGATGGCCAGCGCTGCACAGAAGGCCGCGGTGGCCGGCAAGACCCCGGATGTCTTCCATGAAGTGGCCGAGGAAAAGACTTTCACGGTGCGCGGCAGCGAGGGATTCCTGATGGAGACGGATATCAAGCCGTTCGGCAGTGTGATCGGCATCAACCATGACCGTATCGTGGCCGGTGAGGACGATATCGTCTTCACCGACATCGGTGCGATTCATGGTGCCAAGGGGGGCGAGAAGTTCACAGTGTTCCGCAAGGACGTCTCGGTCAGTCACCCCCTGACCAACGAGATCATGGGGAGCAAGGTGGTGCCGCTCGGCACGCTGCAACTGACCGATGTGGAGCAGAAGGCCTCACGGGCCATCATCACCAAATCCTACAAGGAGATATCCCCCGGTTGCTACCTGATGCCGCAACGCAGCGAAAAGCGCCGCGAAGTGGTCCTGAAGATGCCGACCCGCGAACTGAAGGGGTATATCATCGAGACCAATAGCGGCACCAACATCATCGCCGCCGGTGATGTGGTCTACATCGACCTGGGCAGCTCCCAGGGGGCCGAGCCTGGTAACATGCTCTACATCGTCCGCGACGTGACCCTTGACCAGCGTTACGTGGAGGGACGGGTGGACCGGCTGCCCCAGGAATTGCTCGGGGCGCTGGTGATCCTGGAGACCGGGAAAAAGACGGCGACCGCCCTGGTGGTCAAGAGCATCGACGCAATTTACAAGGGCGACAAGATCGTCAGCCGGACAAAGTAATCATTTAGAAGGTGCTATCGGACCGGCCCCCAGGCCGGTCTTTTTTTGCACGGGGCACGGGCATGGAAGAGTTCTACTGGATCGGTCTCAAGGCGGTTCCCGGGGTGGGTAATGTCACCTTTCGGCGCCTGCTGGAGCGCTTCGACTCACCCCGGGCCGCCCTGTCGGCCGCTCCGGCGGAACTGTCCGCCGTCAGGGGGATGACCCCGGCCGCTGTCGCTGCCGTGAGGGAGGGAGGATGGCAGCGCTTCGCCGGGGATGAGTGCCGGCGGCTCCAGCTGAGCGGAGCGCGGCTGCTGCTGTTCACCTCGGCCGACTACCCCAAGTCCCTGTTCCAGATCCCCGACCCGCCCCCCTTCCTCTATCTGCGCGGCCAGCTTTACTCCCGTGAGGCGGCCCTCGCCATAGTCGGCTCGCGCCGGGGAACCTCCTATGGCCTGTTGACTACCGGCCGCCTGGCCGAGGGGTTGGCCCGGCACGGGGTTGCCGTGGTTTCCGGCATGGCCCGGGGGGTGGATACGGCCGCCCACAAGGGCGCCTTGCAGGCCGGAGGCCGGACGGTCGGGGTGCTGGGGTGCGGCATCGACAAGGTGTACCCGCCCGAGAACCGCAAGCTTTTCGACGAGATGGCGGAGAAGGGCGCCCTGGTGTCCGAGTTTCCCCTGGGGACCCTGCCCCTGGCGGAGAACTTTCCCCGCCGCAACCGTATCATCAGCGGGCTCTCCCAGGGGGTGCTGGTGGTGGAGGCGGCCGAGAACAGCGGCTCCCTCATCACCGCCCAGTACGCCCTGGAGCATGGCCGTGATGTCTTCGCCGTGCCCGGCAACATCACCTACGCCTCCTGCAAGGGGAGCAATCGCCTGATCAAACAGGGGGCCAAGCTGGTGGACTGCGTGGAGGATATCCTGGAGGAACTGTCGGGATTCGAGGGACCCGGTACCGACACTCCAGCCGGGACAAAGCCCGCCGGTTTCAGCCTGACTCCGAAAGAGGCTGCCGTGTACGAACTGTTGGCCCGCTCGCCGCTGCACATCGACGACATCATCAGCCAAACGGAATTGACAGCAGGGGAGGTTTCCTCTATGTTACTCCACCTTGAGCTGAAGGGTGCGCTCGTGCCGTTGCCCGGCAAGCACTACGCTGTTAGCGCATAAACCATAAAGGAATCGATCCCATCATGCCGCAAAGCCTCGTTATCGTCGAATCGCCGGCCAAGGCGAAAACCATAGAGAAATTCCTGGGCAAGGACTTCAAGGTGCTGGCCTCCTTCGGCCATGTGCGCGCCCTGCCCAGCAAACAGGGGTCGGTGGATATCGAGAAGGATTTCGAGCCCAAGTACCATGTGCTGCCCGAGAGCAAGAAGCATATCGATGCCATCAGGAAGGCCCTCAAGGAGTCTGACCGGCTGCTCCTGGCAACCGACCCCGACCGGGAAGGGGAGGCGATCTCCTGGCACCTGCTGGCGGCCCTGGGGCTGGACAAGAAGAATCCGGGCATCGAGATCCAGCGGGTCGTGTTTCACGAGATCACCAAGGACGCCATCGTCCACGCC
>DAIERH010000090.1 GCA_027346925.1 Geobacter sp. | reverse complement strand
GGGGCTCGAACCCGCGACTTCCAGCGTGACAGGCTGGCACTCTAACCGACTGAGCTACAACCCCAGATCTAAATAACTTTATTTCTTGCTGTTCACAGCCTCTTTCAAGGTTTTACCGGGCTTGAATTTCGGAACAACAGCGGCAGGAATGCTGATCTTTTTGCCTGTTTGGGGGTTCTGCCCCTTGCGTGCGGCACGTTTGGCGGTGGTGAATGTGCCGAAGCCGACCAGACTCAGCTTGTCACCCTTTTTCAGGGCAACAGTCACGGAAGCGATGAAAGCGGCAACCGCCTTCTCAGCCTCAACCTTTTTCAGTCCGGCCTTTTCTGCTACAGCGCTAATCAGTTCAGCTTTTGTCACGATACACCTCCTGAAATTTGTGGTGATTACAAGGCGAGTCAGTGTTTAACAGATAAATTCGGAAACTGTCAAGCAATTTTTCTCGCAAACGTGCAGTTTATGGGCGATGAGAGGCTTTTGTCCTCTTCCGGCGTACCGTGTTTTCCGAGCGGATATTGGGGAGCCGTTTTCTAGCGTGCCGATATTACAGCCGTTATTCGTGAAAGGGCCGCTCAGGCCGCATCGCTCACCATCTGCTCATACACGACAATCGGTTTTTCCTTGCGATAGATCACGTCCTCGCTGATTACCACTTCTTTGACGTTCGGCTGGGACGGCACTTCGTACATGATGTCCAGCATGGAGTTTTCCAGGATGGAGCGCAGCCCGCGTGCGCCGGTGTTGCGCTTGAGCGCCTCCTTGGCGATGGCCACCAGCGATCCGTCGGTGAAGCGCAGCCGGACGCCCTCCAGGTCGAACAGTTTCTGGTACTGTTTTACCAGGGCATTCTTGGGCTCTTTAAGGATCTGCACCATGGCGTCCTCGTCCAGTTCCGTAAGGGTCGCCAGCATGGGCAGACGGCCGATGAATTCGGGGATATAGCCGTAGCGCAACAGATCCTCCGGAGAAACCTTGTTGAGAAGTTCCCCTGTCTTCTTTTCGGCCCGTTTCTTTACATCGGCCCCAAACCCGAGGCTCTTCATGCCGATGCGCTGCTGGATCACGCTTTCCAGGCCGGCGAAGGCGCCGCCGCAGATAAAGAGGATGTTGGTGGTGTCAACCTTCATGAACTCCTGCTGCGGATGCTTGCGCCCTCCCTTGGGGGGGATGCTGGCCACCGTGCCTTCGATGATCTTGAGCAGGGCCTGTTGCACCCCCTCACCCGACACGTCGCGGGTTATGGAGGGTGATTCGGACTTGCGCGCGATCTTGTCGATCTCATCGATGTAGACGATCCCCTTCTGTGCCCGGTCCACATCGTAATCGGCGGCCTGCAGGAGGTTCAGGATGATGTTTTCAACGTCCTCGCCCACATAACCGGCCTCTGTCAGGTTGGTTGCGTCGGCCATGGCAAAGGGAACCTTCAGTATGCGGGCCAGGGTCTGGGCCAGCAGTGTCTTGCCCGAACCGGTGGGACCCAGAAGCAGGATGTTGCTTTTCTGCATCTCCACGTCACCCGGCTTGGCGCCGGACTCGATGCGTTTGTAGTGGTTGTAGACCGCCACCGAGAGGACCTTCTTGGCGCGGTCCTGGCCGATGACGTATTCGTCGAGGATTTCCTTGATCTCCTGGGGCTTGGGAAGTTTCTTCACATCCGGCCCAAGAGTCTCCTCCATCTTCATCTCTTCGGCAATGATGTCATTGCACAGTTCGATGCACTCGTCGCAAATGTACACCGCCGGCCCGGCAATGAGCTTTTTGACCTCTTCCTGGCCTTTGCCGCAGAACGAGCAGGTCAGGTTTTCCTGATTAGAATCCCGTCGACTCATGGCGTACCTCCGATATCCGGTTTCCTGGTCACGATGGCATCGATAAGCCCGTATTCCCTGGCCTCCACGGCGGACAAAAAATAATCGCGTTCCGTATCCGCGGCTACCTTCTCCACATTCTGTCCGGTCAATTCCGCCAGGATGCTGTTCAACTCGTCTTTCATACGGAGGATTTCCTTGGCGTGGATATGGATATCCGTTGCCTGCCCCTGAAATCCTCCCAAGGGCTGATGGATCATGATTCTGGAATGATCCAGGCTGAAGCGTTTGCCCTTTTCGCCCGCTGCCAACAGGAATGCGCCCATGGAGGCGGCCTGGCCGACACAGATCGTGGAAACGGGGGCCTTGATGTAGCGCATGGTGTCGAAGATCGCCATGCCGGACGTTACCACGCCGCCGGGCGAGTTGATGTACAGGTGAATGTCCTTATCCGGGTCTTCGGCCTCAAGGAACAGCAACTGGGCAATGATCAGGTTCGCCACATTGTCGTCTATGCCGCCCCCCAAGAAAATGATCCGTTCTTTCAAGAGACGCGAGTAGATATCGTATGACCGCTCGCCCCTGCCGCTCTGTTCGACAACTATCGGGATGTACATGATACCCTTTCCTGTCAGGCCGCTTTCAGTTCAGCGGGTTCAACCTCGGTGATCACGGCATTGTCCACCAGAAAGCGGATCGCCTTGGCTTCCTTGATCTCGGCTGCCAGTGCCGACTGGGCTTTGCGGTTGGATGAATAATACTCTTTTATCTGCCCCAGCATATCGTTGTTGCCGTCGGCGATCTTTTCGTACCGCTGTGCCAGGTCTTCGTCACTCACGGTGATGTTTTCCTTTTCCACCAGCGCAGTCAGGAGCAGGCCACCCTTAACCTTCTCCTCGGCCGAAGCGCGGAAACGCTCACGGAAGCCGTCATCATCCAGCCCCATCATCTCGATGGTCATGCGCTGGCTTTTCAGGCGTGTCTTCAAGTTCTCCAGCATATACTCAAGCTGGCCCTTGACCAAAGCCCGGGGCACATCCAACGGATTCTTCTCGATCAGGGCCTTGATGATGCGGTCATGCAGATCGTTTTCGATCCGTTCCGACTCCTGCTTTTGATGATATTCTATCATTTTTTCCCGCAGTTCTTCCATTGTTTCGTATTCGCCGAACTGCTGGGCGAATTCGTCATCGAGTTCGGGCAATTCCTTGCGCTTGATTTCTTTGAGCGTTATCTGGAACACCCCTTCCTTGCCCGCCACATCCGGGTTGCGGTACCCCTCGGGCAAGGTCACGCGAATCTCTTTCGTATCGCCGCATTTCATGCCGATCAGTTGCTCTTCGAGGCCGGGCATCAACCGGTTGGCGCCAACCTCGACCGGGGCGTCCTCGGCGTGGGTATCCTCCTCGGGATGTCCCTCCACCGAAAAAGTGTAGTCCACGGTCAGGACATGGCCGTTTTCCACGGCGCTGTCCTCGTCCACGGGGATGAGTTGCGCCATGTTTTCCTGCATGCGTTTAATCTCACCCTCGATACTCTCCGGGTTGAGACGGTACTTTTCCTTTGTGACCGCGAGGCCGGTATAGTCCTTGAGGGTAATCTCCGGGACGATTTCCACCTGTGCGCTGTATTTGAACGGAGATCCCTGTTCGAGGGCGCCCCATTCGATGGTCGGGGTGTCCACCGGGTCGATCTTGTGTTCGTCAAGGGCCTTAAAGAGGGTCTGCTCGTAGAAACGCCGCATGACCTCGTCGCGCATGGCGTCGCTGTAGGTGCGCCTGATGAGTTGCATGGGAGCCTTGCCGGGGCGGAATCCCTGGAGCTTGGCCTTTTTCTGGATACCGGTGTAGACCTTTTCGATCTCGGCATCAACCTGCTCGGCAGGGATTTCGATGCTGATCTTCCGGGCAACCGGGTTTATGGTTTCGACGGTAACCTGCATGTATTGACCTCTCTTTATTGAGTGACTACCTACTGTTACGTCAACAATACAACCCATTGGCTGAATTGAGATGGTGCGAGAGAGGGGAGTTGAACCCCTACGGTTGCCCGCCAGATCCTAAGTCTGGTGCGTCTGCCAGTTCCGCCACTCTCGCACTGATAAAGTTGTTTCTATTATCATGCCTCCGGCATGGGCGTCAAGCACCAAAAACGTAACCGCAGACGCCCTGGCAGCATGGGGAAAGCTGTTTTGAAGGGCAACGAAATATAGCTATTTCCATCAGTTACGAGTGGTAGCCTGCCGGAAAAGCGGGTTGCCGGGAAAGCGCGATGAATAAAAATTGCCCGACCCAGCATCTTGCGCTTCATTTGTAGACAAAAGCGATGTAAAATCATTTGCTCCAAGGTCGAGCAGCCCGGCAACAGCGGAGAGTCACGGGTGCATACATGCCATCACATCTGAGCATCAAGACAAAAATATCAGTGACCTTCATCCTGTTGGGGCTGGCGGTGCTTTGCATCATCGCGGGGCTGACCTATGGCTACTCACACGCGGAGCTGAAGAAGTCGATCTCCACGCAACAGACCACCCTTGTCAACAGCTTGGCAGCACAACTGGACGACAGGCTCTTTCTGATCCACGAACAACTGAAACACTTGGCCGCAACCATCGACGTCACGGCGCTCGGGGACCTGCGGGCGGTGCAGAAGCGGTTCCGCGATGAGGAGGACCAGCGGGTCTTCTTCGATGACGGCCTGCTGCTCGTCAATCCGGCCGGGAAGATCATGGCCGAATATCCCCAACGGCCCGAAAGGATCGGGACGACCATTCCCGCGGATCGCGAGTATTTTCAGGAGGGCCTGGCCGGCGGTAAACCGTACGTCTCTTCCCCGTACCGGAGTTCCGCGTCAGGTGAGCCGGTAATCGCCTTTACGGTGCCGATCCGCAACAAAGACGGCAGCATGGCAGCACTGCTCGTCGGCAGGCACAGGCTGTGGTCCGGCAAGTTTCTCAGCGATCTGGCGGAGCTCCGTATTGGAAAGACAGGATATCTCTACATTGTTGACAAGCACCGCCACATTATCGTGCACCCCGACAGAAGCAGGGTGTACGAACGGATCAGGCCGGGTGCCAATGCCGGGCTGGAACGTGCCCTGAACGGTTTCGAGGGGACGATGGAGAATGTCAATTCACGCGGTGTCGCGGGCTTGAGTTCCTTCAAGCACCTCAGCGCCGCACCTTGGATACTGGGCACCCACTACCCAATCAGTGAGGCCTATCAACCCATTGGCACCGCTGTCCGCTACTTCCTGCTGATCGTCCTGGGCGCCGGCATTGCCTCGGTGCTGGTCGTCCGCTATGTCGTGCAGCGCATGACCAGGCCGCTTGCCATGCTGACCGAGCATGTCGGCACCATCAGCACCAAACATGGTGAGGACCGCCTGGTCAGCACCGACTCGCGGGACGAGATCGGCACGCTGGCCAACGTTTTTAATGCCATGATCACCGAACTCGACGACAGGCAACGCAGGCTGGACGAGGAGATGGCCTTTGCGGAAAGCCTGGTGACGAATTCGGCCGCACCGATCTTTGTCCTGGGCAAGGACCATCGGGTCATCTACTGGAACAGGGCCCTGGAAAAACTGACCGGCATCAAGGGCGACGACATGAAGGGGAACAGTCGGCAGTGGGAACCCTTTTACGGCGATCAACGCCCCACCCTGGCCGATATCGTGCTGGACAGCGCCGAGGGGGTGCTTCCGAAATTCTACGAAAATTACCGTCCCTCCCGGTTCATCGAGGGGGCCTTCCAGGCCGAGGGGTGGTACCGTTTTACAGCTACCGGCCGTCATTATCTCTTCTTCCATGCCTCGCCCATCCGGAACAATGCCGGCGAGGTGATCGGCGCGGTGGAGACCCTGGAAGACCTCACCGATACCAAGCAGATAGAGGAGATGCTCAACGACCAGTACCGGTTCCTGCAGGAGATCATCGATGCCATTACCAATCCGGTCTACTACAAGGACCGCCTGGGGCGCTACATTGGCTGCAACCATGCCTTTGAGGCATTCTTGGGACACGCCAAGAAGGACATCCTGGGCAAGACGATAGGCGATCTGATTTCAGGCGATTACGCCGCCGAACACGAACGGATGAATCTCGAGTGCATGCGTCAGGCCGCCCAGCAGACCTATGAATCGGTGTTGGTGCGCGCAGGCGGAGATATCCGCAATGTCATCGCGACCAAGGCCCCTTACTACAACAAAAAGGGCAAGGTTGCCGGACTGGTGGGAACCTTCACCGACATCACGGAACGCCACGCCATGGAGGAGCAGGTTCGCAGGCTGTCCCAGGCCGTGGAGCAGAGCCCGGTCAGCATCGTCATCACCGATACGGCCGGCACCATCGAGTACGTCAACCCCATGTTCTGCAAGGTGACCGGCTACAGCCGCGAGGAGTCCATCGGCCGGAATCCGCATATCCTCAAGTCGGGGACGATGGCGGATGAATCGTATGCCGAACTGTGGCGGACCATTGCGGCCGGCGGGGAGTGGCGGGGCGAATTCCGCAACCGCAGGAATAACGGCGAACTGTTCTGGGAACAGTCCTCCATCTCGCCGCTTACGGACAAGAACGGCCGCATCACCCACTATCTGGCCCTCAAGGAGGACATCACCGCCCGCAAGCTGGCCGAACAGGCCCTGGAGGAAAGCAAGAAGGAATTGGAGGCCAAGCATGCGGAACTGGAACTGTTATTCAGCTTGGTCGAGGCGGCCAAGCAGGAGTGGGAGCAGACCCTCGACTGCCTGCGGGACCTGGTCATCATGATCTACCCCGACGGCAAGATCCGCCGCTGCAACCATCTGCTGCGCGAGTTGGCCAACAGGCCGCATGACGAGATCGTCGGGGCCGATTGGCGGGAGATGCTGACCGAGGCAGGTTTCAGCTTCACCGCCTTCGACGGGGAGAACGGCGAACTGGTCCATGAGAGTTCGCAGCGGCTTTACAACCTGCGCATCTACGATATCACGGCCCCTGATTCCGGTCTCGTGACCCGTCGGGTGGTGTCGATCAACGACACCACCGCCCTGAGATCCATGACCGCGGAACTCCAAAAAGCCTACGACGAATTGCGGACCACCCAGATGAAGGTCTTCCAGCAGGAAAAGCTGGCTTCCATCGGCCAACTGGCTGCCGGTGTGGCCCACGAGATCAACAACCCCATGGGGTTCATCTCCAGCAATCTGACCACCCTGGGTAAATACCACGAGCGGATCAGCGAGTTCATCGCCATCCTTTTCGCTGCGCTCTCCGGCGCCGCGGGCGGCGCTGATTCCGCCGGGGTGGATGAACAGCGCAAACGGCTCAAGATCGACTACATCCTTGAAGACACACCCCAGTTGATTGCCGAGTCCCAGGATGGTGCCCAGCGGGTGCGTAAGATCGTGCAGGACCTGAAGAGCTTCTCCCGTGTCGATGAGAGCGAGCACAAGCGCGTGGATCTCAACGAATGCCTGGACAGCACCATCAACATCGCCTGGAACGAGATCAAGTATGTGGCCTCCCTCGACAGGGAGTATGGCGATATCCCTCCGGTGCAGTGCTATCCCCAGCAACTCAACCAGGTCTTCATGAATCTCCTGGTCAATGCGGCCCACGCCATCGAGGGCCAGGGTACCATCAGGGTGCGGACCTGGCAGGAGGGGGATATGATCTGCGTGGCGGTCTCCGACACCGGCTGCGGCATACCCGCCGAGAACCTGAAACGCATCTTCGAACCGTTTTTCACCACCAAGGATGTCGGCAAGGGCACAGGTCTGGGGCTTTCGATCAGCTACGACATCGTCAAGAAACACAACGGTGAGATGCTGGTGGAGAGCGAAGTGGGTAAGGGAACCACCTTTACGGTCAGGCTGCCGGCCAGCGGAATCGAGGGGTGAGCCGATGGTTGTTAATTCCATTTTGCAATAATTACAACCACCCCCAGCCCCTCCTTATCAAGGAGGGGAGCTTGGGTTAGGTGGTCAGGCGTCAGCTTGAAAGCTCATTGGACCGAGGAGCATTACCATATGGAACCTTTGGAAAAAATAGCCATTCTCTGCGTGGACGATGAAAAGAACGTCTTGCGATCCCTGGAGCGGATCTTCCTTGATGACGACTACGAGATCCTGACCGCCACCTCCGGCGAGGAAGGGCTCAGTATCCTGGAGAATCATGGGCCGTGCCAGGTCGTTATCTCCGACTACCGCATGCCGGTCATGGACGGGGTGGAATTCCTCAGGGCGGTCTACGAGCGCTGGCCCGACACGGTGCGCATCGTCCTGTCGGGCTATGCCGATGCAGCGTCTATCGTGGCGGCCATCAACGACGGTCATATCTACAAGTTCATTCCCAAGCCCTGGAACGACGACGAATTACGGGTGACCATCGGCAATGCCCTGGAGCGCTATTCCCTGCAAAAGCGCAACCGCGAACTCATGACCGAGCTGGCCCGCGCCAATGAGGAACTGGAGCGGAAGGTGCAAAAACGGACCGCTGAACTGGAACTGCGCAATCAGGCCCTGACCTTTTCCCAATGCATGCTGGACGCGCTGCCGGTGGCGGTGATGGGCATCGATACGGTCGGTATGATCGTCCAGGGGAGCCGCGGGGCGGTCCAGATCTTCAACAAGGTCGAGGGAGGGCTGTTCGGGAGCGACCGGCGGGAGGCCCTGCCCGAGGAATTCAACCAGGCCATCGATGCCATCGGGGAGGGACAGGTGTCGCGGTTCGTCTGGGACCGCGATGGGGACCGGTATGACGTCCGTATCGGCACGATGCGCTGCTTCGACCAGCCGGGCGTGGTCATCGTCATGATAGGGAGCCTGCAATGA
>DAIERH010000008.1 GCA_027346925.1 Geobacter sp. | reverse complement strand
CGGGGCGCTGTTCCTGCTTGACGCGGCCCAGTCCGCAGGCCATGAACCGATCGATGTGGTGAAGACCGGCATCGATCTGTTGGCTGTTCCGGGACATAAGGGGCTGCTCGGTCCCCAGGGGACCGGTTTCCTCTACGTCGCCCCTACGGCAGCGCTCAAGCCGCTCCTGGCCGGCGGGACCGGCAGCAGTTCGGCCAGCGAGGAACAGCCCGATACGCTGCCGGAAGGGTTCGAGGCCGGCACCCACAACCTCCCCGGCATTGCCGGGCTCAAGGCGGGGGTGGAATTCATCCTGGAGCACGGTGCCGCGGTGATCGGCGAAAAGGAGCGTCAGTTCGTCACCTCGGCCGCGCACCAACTGGCTGCGATCCCCGGCATACGGCTGTACGGTCCTCCCGATCCAGCCGGCCGCGGCGGCCTGCTCTCCTTCACCATGGGAGGAATGGACCCGGCGGCGCTGGCGTTCATGCTCGACAGTACCTTTGATATCGCCGTGCGGGCCGGCCTCCACTGCGCACCCCAGGCCCATCGCACCCTGGGCCGTTTCCCCGGCGGAACCCTCCGCATCAGCCCCGGCTGGTTCACCACCAGCGAGGAGATTGCTATTTTTTGCGATGCCGTTGTAGAATGCAGCCGCTCGGTTGCCTGAAAAATCTTAATCCTCCCACGTACAGAAAGGTGCTCCGTGAAAAACTTCGTTCTCGACACAAATGTATTGTTGCATGACCCGCAGGCGCTGTTCAAATTCCAGGAAAACAACATCATCATCCCCATCACGGTAATCGAGGAGATCGACCGCTTCAAGAAGGACATGAACGAGACCGGCCGCAATGCCCGCATGGTCTCGCGCATCCTGGACACCATGCGCGAAAAGGGCTCCCTTGCGGTCGGCGTCTCATTGCCCGAACAGGGTTCCCTGCGGGTGGAGATGTTCTCGGAAAAGCACTTCAGGCACCTGCCGGTGGACATGCGGGTGGACAGCGGCGACAACCGTATCCTGGGGGTTGCCCTGGAGATGCGCGATCGCTACCCCGACACCCCGCTGGTGTTCGTCACCAAGGACACCAACCTGCGCATCAAGGCGGACGCCATCGGCCTGACCGCCGAGGATTACGAGTCGGACAAGATCGATATCCAGGATCTCTACTCCGGCACGCGCACCATCGGGATGACGGCCGAGGAGGTGGACCGCTTCTACGGCCAGGGATGGTTGGATGCGCCGGAAGACCTTGACCCCAATGAATTCATCACCATCGTCGACAGCACCAATCCCTCCCACAGCGCGATCTGCCGCTACGATGCCGCCAGCGGCCACATCGTGCAGGTGCGCAAGGTCCCCAAGGAAGGGATCTGGAGCCTGTTCGCCCGCAACCGCGAGCAATCCTTTGCCCTGGATGTGCTGATGGACGACAGCATCAAGCTGGTGACCCTGGTGGGCAAGGCCGGCACCGGCAAGACCCTCCTGGCCATCGCCGCCGGCCTGCAC
Organism: Geobacter sp.; assembly: GCA_027346925.1. Classification (GTDB taxonomy): domain Bacteria; phylum Desulfobacterota; class Desulfuromonadia; order Geobacterales; family Pseudopelobacteraceae; genus JACPFJ01. Next base: position 23,382 of record DAIERH010000008.1, on the reverse strand, counting down.
AAGACCGCCGAGGAGAACGTCTACAACCGCCTGCTGGTCTCGCGCCCGGTATTTCCCCTGGGCAAGGACCTGGGATTCCTGCCCGGCGACATCGAGGAGAAGTTGACCCCCTGGATGCAACCGATCTTCGACAACGTGGAACTGCTCATCTCCGGTCACGAATCGGAGAAGCGGCACAGCAAGGGATACAAGGAGCTGATCGCCATGGGACTTCTGGATATTGAACCTCTGACCTACATCCGCGGCCGCTCCATCCCCAACCAGTACCTGATCGTGGATGAGGCCCAGAACCTGAGCCCCCACGAGATCAAGACAATCGTGACGCGGGTGGGGGAGGGTACCAAGATCGTCCTGACCGGCGACCCGTACCAGATCGACAACCCCTATGTGGACTCGTCCAGCAACGGCCTTACCTACCTGGTGGAGAAGTTCAAAGGGGAGCGGATTGCGGCCCACGTGACCCTGACCAAGGGGGAACGGTCGGAATTGGCGGAGTTGGCGGCGAATTTATTGTAATCATGGTGTAATCTGCCACAGAGGCACGGAGGCTCAGAGTTTTGGAAAGGCTCTGCGGTTCTCCGTGCCTCTGTGGCTCTGTGGCAAGGAATATCAATGCTTCTACTAGCCATCGAAACATCCTGTGACGAGACCGCTGCCGCCGTTGTGGCCGACGGCCGGGAGATACGCTCCTCGGTCGTTTCGTCCCAGGTGGCTATTCACGCCGAATACGGCGGCGTGGTGCCGGAGATCGCTTCACGCAAACACCTGGAGATGATTGCGCCGGTCGTCACCCAGGCCTTGCACGATGCTGACGTGGAACTCTCCGCCATCGAGGGGATTGCTGTGACCCGCGGTCCCGGTCTGGCCGGGGCGCTTCTGGTTGGCCTCTCCGTGGCCAAGGCCATGGCCTCTGCCCGCGGAATCCCCTTCGTGGGGGTGCACCACATCGAGGGTCATATCCTGGCGGCCTTTCTGGAACAGCCGGTGGAGTTTCCTTTTCTGGGGCTGGTGGTCTCGGGCGGCCATACCCATCTCTATTGGGTTGAGGGCATCGGGCGCTACCAGACCCTGGGCAGGACCATCGACGATGCGGCCGGCGAGGCCTTTGACAAGTCGGCCAAGATCATGGGGCTGGAATACCCCGGCGGCGCCCGGATCGACGCCCTGGCCCGGCACGGCAACCCGGCGGCGGTACGCCTGCCCCGGCCCATGATCAACGACCCCAGCCTGAATTTCAGCTTCAGTGGGCTCAAGACCGCCATGTTGCAGCACGTGGCCAAGAACCCGGTTACTATCCCGAGCCAGGCGGCCAGCGATCTGTGCGCCTCGTTTCAGCAGGCGGTCTGCGATGTCCTGGCGGCCAAGACCGAGGCGGCCCTGCGGCGGACCGGCAGCCGACGCCTGGTCGTGGCGGGAGGGGTGGCCTGCAACAGTGGTCTGCGGGCACGCATGGGGCGCATGGCCTCAGAACTGGGTATCGAACTGCATATCCCCAGCCCGGCGCTGTGCGGCGACAATGCCGCCATGCTGGCCGTGGCCGGGGACTTCTGTCTGGCAACCGGCCTGCAGTCGTCCCAGGACAGCGACGCCACCGCCACCTGGGAGATGGACCGGGTAGGGGATGGGGGGCGATGAGTAGCCTGCGTGCCCCCATCAAATCCCTTGGACAGAATTTCCTGGTGGACCGGAATATCATCGACAAGATTATCGGGTGTGCCCAGATTCGCCCCGACGATGCGCTGCTGGAAATCGGGCCCGGCAGGGGGGCCTTGACCGAACAGTTGGCGCAGCGCGCCGCCCGACTGGTGGTGGTGGAATACGACCATGTCCTGGCAAGAGCCCTGACGGAGCAGTACCGGGGCAACCCGCGGGTTACGGTCGTGGATGGCGATATCCTGGCAATCGATCTCGCAGCGGTACTGGGAGATCTGCCCGGCGGCTGGAAGGTGGTTGCCAACCTGCCGTACAATATCTCGTCCCCGGTGCTGTTCCGTCTGCTGGAGCAGCGGGCGCACTTTTCCCGGCTGGTGCTGATGCTCCAGAAAGAGGTGGGGGAACGGCTGGTGGCCTCGGCCGGCTGTGCCGATTACGGCGTGACCACCCTGCTGTTGGGCTTGTGGTTCGATATGCGCCGGGAGTTTATCGTGGCGCCCGGCTGCTTCCATCCCCGGCCGAAGGTGGATTCGGTCGTGGTGAGCTTTGTACCGCTACCCAAGCCACGGGTTGACGTGGGGAGCGAGGAGGTGTTCCGGCGCGTGGTCAAGGGGGCTTTTGCCATGCGCCGCAAGACGCTCTTCAACTGCCTGAAGGCTGCGGAACTGGCTGCCCCCGATGAGCTCGGGCGTCTGCTGGATGTGTGCGGGATAGACGGACAGCGCCGCGGAGAGACGCTGTCCCTTGAGGAGTTTGCATCCCTGTCGCGGCATCTTACGGGAGGCAGGGAAAAGGCATAAAAAAACCGCCGTGGGGCGGTTTTTTTATGATCAGGCTTTTGCCTTCGGGGCCTTGGCTTTGACCGGCTTGGCTGCTTTTGCCGGCTTGGCGGCTGCCTTTGGCTTGGCGGCCTTGACGGCACCTGCCTTCTTGGCTGCCCTTGCGGCGCGGGCCTTTTCCAGGTTGGCGGCCAGATTGTTCTCGTTGGCGGCCTTGCGGCGCGCTTCCGAATAGTTTTTGGCGGTCAGGGACTGGCTGGCCGGGATGTTGAACTGCTTGCGATACTGCCCCGGCTTCAGGTCATGGGCCTGCTTGAGGTGGCGGGTCAGGGTCTTGAAACCGGTCTTGCCGCAGATCAGGCAACTGACCTGATCGTTCTGAAAGGCCTTCTTGAGCGGCATGGCAGGGGCATTGGGAATAGTGCCGGCCTCTGCCGTCCCCCCCTCGGTCTCAAGTTTTTTCAACGTGGCATATACCTTGTTGATCTCTTGGATCAGATCATCGCCCGACATCTCGGTACCTGCCGCGTGAGAGGAAACAATACTTGCCGTTAATTCTACGAGTGTAGCAGTCATAAGTCCTCCTGTTTGGAATTCATGGTAATGAAGTGTTTTTATTAAACACGAGATTGTCAATAAATCAAGAATTAAATGTACTGAACACTGTTTTTTTACCAATGTATGGCAGGTAATTCCTGTTAGTGCAGACATCGTGTGCAGAAATATATTGGACATACGGCTGTAACCTGTGTATGCCTTTGCCACGAATGCCTTGTGCTGGCATGCTTCGATCAAAGCGCTTGCGAAATACGCTGTGAGAACGTATGATTCGGCCACATCTCTCCGTTGCTGGCGTTCGACAGAAACTGTGTTGCCGTCTGCGGCAAAGAGGAAGTGCTATTTGATGCAGGAACAGTTTGTCTATCTTTGTCTTGGTTTATCGTGTCTCTCGGTGCTCCTGCTCGCCGCTGTTCTTGTGCGGCTTGCACGTGTCGGCACCCACGCCCTCGAAGCGCGGATCGAGGCCCTGGAACGGCTGCTGGAGCGGCAGGAACGCATGCTGCGCGAGCAAATGGCCCGTAGTCGCGAGGAGTCGTTGCTGGCGGCACGCCAGGGGCGCGAGGAAAACAGCGCCGCGGTGTCGGCCCTGGCGGATTCGCTACTCAAGCGGATGAGCGAAATTGCCGGCCTGCAAAAGGACCAGTTGGACACCTTCAGCATCCAGTTGAAGACGCTGACCGCCAGCAACGAAGGCAGGATGGATAAGCTGCGCGACACGGTGGAGGAGCGGTTGCGGCTGATCCAGGAGGATAGCGCCCGCAAACTGGAACAGATGCGCGCCACGGTGGACGAGAAACTGCACGACACCTTGGAAAAACGGCTGGGCGAGTCGTTCAAGCTGGTGAGCGAGCGCCTGGAACTGGTGCAGAAGGGGTTGGGGGAGATGCAGAGCCTGGCTAGCGGCGTGGGGGACCTTAAAAAGGTGCTGACCAATGTCAAGACCCGCGGCACGTTCGGCGAGATCCAGTTGGGAAGCCTGCTGGAGCAGATCCTGACAGCATGCCAGTACGAAGGGAATGTGGAAACGCGGAAAGGGAGCGGTCAGCGGGTGGAATTCGCCCTCAAGCTGCCCGGCCGGGACGGTACGAAGGAGGGAATGGTCTGGCTGCCGTTGGACGCCAAGTTTCCCCAGGAGGACTATCTGCGGCTGGTGGAGGCCCAGGAGTCGGGGGATGTTCCGGTTGCCGCAGAGGCTGCCAGACAACTGGAAAAGGCGGTCTGCGAGATGGCGAGGAACATCCGGGACAAATATCTCGATCCGCCCCATACCACCGACTTCGGGGTGATGTTTCTCCCCACCGAGGGGCTCTACGCCGAGGTGCTGCGCAGGCCCGGCCTGTTCGAGCTGCTCCAGCGCGATTTCCGCGTGGTGATCACCGGACCAACCACCCTGGCGGCACTGCTGAACAGCCTGCAGCTCGGTTTTCGTACCCTGGCCATTGAAAAGCGTTCGGCCGAGGTCTGGAACCTCTTGGGCGCGGTACGCACCGAGTTTGCCAAGTTCGGCCTGGTGCTGGAAAAAACCCGGAAAAAATTGCAAGAGGCGGGTAACCACATCGATCAGGCCACCACGCGCACCCGTGCCATCGAGCGCAAGCTGCGCGATGTTCAGGAGCTTCCCCAGGCCGAGGCGGCGGCCATGCTGGAGACAGTGGAGCTGAACGATGCGGAGGCCGATGCACGACTGACGTAAGGTCGAGTAGATGCATGCCGCCCGGGCCCCGTTTTCGGGCCCCGTTTTGCCGGTAGATCCATATCCCGATTGAATGCGAGGCACAGGTCATGGCAGAGACGACAGTTTCCGCAAAAGACAAGCTTCAACGGTTACGGGACAGCTTTGCAGAGCAACTCCCCCGGAAGGTGGAGCAGATCAGGGAGAGCTGGAGCAGGGTACAGGCGCTGGGGGCGGACACGGAGGAGATGAAGCGGTTCGTGCTCCTGCTGCATACCCTGGCGGGGTCGGCCCCATCGTTCGGCTTTACGGCCCTGGGCGCCACGGTGCGGGAGATGGAGACCGCCCTCAAGGGGCTGGAGGGAAATTCGCCCCCCTCGCAAGCCGTGAGGGGCAAGATCGGGATAAAATTGCAGGAGTTGGCGACATCCGCCGCTACCCGCACGGAACAGGCCGCGGTCCAGATCGGGGTGCTCCAGGTGGGAGCACGGAGCGATACTGCCGAAAAAACCAACAGGCTTGTTTTTATCGTTGATGACGATAGCGCGCTGGTCGAACACCTGGCGGTCCAGATAGGGTGCTTCGGCTATGACGTACGTTTCTACAGCGAACTGAAGGGAATGAAAAAGGCGCTCATGCTCTCCTCTCCGGCGGTGATCATCGCCGATATAAGCTTTCCCGAGGGCGATTTTGCCGGCGCTGACGCGATCATGGAGCTGAGAAGCGAAGGGGGACCGGATATCCCGGTCATCTTCATGTCCCAGCGTAACCACCTTGAGGCCCGCCTCAAGGCGGTCCAGGCCGGCGGAGAGGCCTATTTCCTCAAGCCGGTGGCCATGTGCGACCTGATCGAAAAGCTCGACAGTCTGGCGTTCGGCACAATCAAGGAGCCGTACCGGGTGCTTATCGTCGACGACGACGTGGAACTGTCGGAACTCCATGCAACAATCCTTCAGGAATACGGCATGACCACCAGGGTCGTCAACGATCCCATGCAGGTGTTGAAACACATGGTGGGATTCAGACCCGACCTGGTGCTGCTCGACATGTACATGCCGGGATGCAACGGGCATGAACTGGCCCGGGCGATCCGCCAGATCGAGGATTACGACGGCATACCGATCGTGTATCTCTCCGCCGAGACCAGCGTGGACATACAGCAGGACGCCATCCGCATGGGCGGGGATGATTTCCTGACCAAACCGATCCGCCCCGAGTTCCTGATTTCGTCGGTCGTCATCAGGGCCGAACGGATGCGTATCATGCGCACCTTCATGGCGCGGGACAGCCTGACCGGCCTTTTCAACCTGGTCAAGACCCAGGAACAGCTGGAGTTGGCGCTGATCCGCGCGAAAAAGAACGCCACTCCCTGCGCCTACGCCCTCATCGAGCTGGATGATTTCCAGGCGGTGAACGACAAGCATGGCTACCTGACCGGCGACCGGGTCATCGTCATCGCCTCCCTGCTCCTCAAGCGGCGGGTCAGGGCTGCTGATGTGGTCGGCAGGTACGGTGGGCAGAAGTTTGCGGTGATCATGCCGGAGACGGACGCCGATGCGGCCTTTGCGGTTCTGGACGAGATACGCGCGAGCTTTGCCAAGATCCTGCACGAATGCCATCATGGCGAGTTCCATCTGACCTTGAGCGGCGGGATCGCCGTTTATCCTCACGCCAAGGATGTCGCCGCCCTCAACAGTGCGGCCGGAAAAGCCCTGGCAGAGGCCAGGAATGCGGGCAGAAACCGTATCGCTGTGGCAGGACGATGACGAAATTTTGGGAACAAAGCTGAACTACCTGAAAATATACGAGGCAGCCTGCGGGGCATGGGCAGGTCCGCCGGAAAAGGGATGGTGCCATGAGCGAGGGAAAATGCAGAATTCTGGTGGTGGATGACGATCCGTTTGTCGCCGAGATGCTGGCCGTCATACTGGATGCGGACGGCTACGAGGTCGAGACCGCCGAGAGCGGAGAGGATGCCCTGACCAAGTTTGCCGCGGCACCGGATATCGGTCTGGTCATTTCCGATATGAACATGCCGGGAATGACCGGACTGGAGCTGATCGGCCGGATCCGCGCCTCAAGACCGGGCATTCCCGCCATTCTGCTGACCGGTAGCGACGATGTGGCCCTCGGGCAGGAGGTGGATGAATATCTGCTGAAGGATGAGGATCTCCAGGATACCATCTCACTCTCCGTGGAAAGGGTTCTGGAACGGCATGCCTGAAATCGGATGTCACTCTGCGTGGTTGCGTTTGTCCCAGGCATTCGCAACGTGGGAACAACGCCACGGTTGCGGTGGTCGCAAAACGGTTGTCGCAGGTAGTGATCGGCACGTGCCGCGGATTATTGCCTGATGTCCGAAAAACACAACATAGCCCGGGCCGCCGGAATCCTGGGCAGCGCCACCATGCTTTCCCGCATCATGGGGATGGCACGTGACATGGTGGTGTCACGACTGTTCGGGGCCGGTTTTGCCACCGACGCCTTTTTCGCCGCCTTCCAGATACCCAACATGCTGCGCCGTTTCTTTGCCGAAGGGGCGCTGACCTCGGCCTTTGTCCCCACCTTCTCCGCCACCCTGACCCGGCGTGGTGAAGAGGATGCGCGCGAACTGGCCGATATCTGCTTCACCCTGCTGACCATTGTCATGGCCGGGGTGGCCCTGGCCGGCATCATCTTCTCCCCGGTGATCGTTGGCTTGATGTTTCCCGGATTTCACGCCACGCCGGGCAAGTTCGAACTGACCGTGCTGCTGAACCGCCTGATGTTCCCCTATATATTCTTCATCAGCCTGGTGGCGTTGTGCATGGGGATACTCAACACAGTCCGCCACTTCTTTACCCCGGCCATATCCACCGTCTTTCTGAACATCTCCATGATCCTGGCGGCGCTCCTGTTGCGCGGCTTCTTCCAGGTACCCATCACGGCCCTGGCGGTTGGCGTGCTGATCGGCGGTGTCCTGCAACTGGTTCTGCAACTGCCGGTCCTGTGGAGCAATGGCTTTCCCCTTAGGCCGCGTTTCCGCTTCGGCCGCCCCGAAGTACGGCGCATCGCCCTGCTGATGCTCCCGTCGGTCTTTGGCGTGGGCGTCTACTATCTGAACATTGCCGTGGGCGCCATCCTGGCTTCGCTGCTCCCCCAGGGGAGCGTGTCGTATCTCTACTATGCCCAGCGTCTGTTCGAGTTCCCCCAGGGGGTTTTCACCGTCTCCGTGGCCCAGGCGGCGCTCCCTTCCATGAGCAGGCAGGCGGCCGAGGGGAATATGGCAGGGATGAAGGAGTCGCTGACCTTTGGCCTGCGCCTGACCCTGTTCATCACCATTCCCGCCATGGCCGGTCTTCTGGTATGTGCCACCCCTATCTTCAGCCTGCTTTTCATGGGGGGGGCCTTCGATTATGCCAAGGCGGTCAATTCCTCCCAGGCTCTGGTGTATTACTCGCTCGGCCTCTCGTTCGTGGCACTGACGCGGGTGCTGGCACCGGCCTTTTTTGCTTTGGGCGATACCCGGACCCCGGTCTGGACGGCCTTTGTCGCCTTTTTGCTCAACCTCGGCTTCAGCCTGGCCCTGATGGGGCCGCTCAAGCATGGCGGCCTGGCACTGGCAACCACGCTCTCCGCCTGCGCTAACATGGTCATGCTGCTCTGGTTCCTGAGGCGGAAGATCGGGCTGTTGGGCGGCCGCAGGGTCGTTGTCTCCGGCCTGAAGGCCTTGATATCCGCCGTGCCCATGGCGTTGTCGGTATATTACATCTGCTTGTTGTGCGACTGGTCCTTGGCCGGACACAAGGCGCTCAAGGCCCTGACGCTCGGGGGGGCGATAGGTGCGGGCGTGGCCGTCTACGCCGTCTGTGCCCGCCTGGTGCGTTCCGAGGAGGCGTTGGAGGTGCTGTCGATGATCAAAAGGAAACTTGGGCGGTAATCCCGGTGCCGGTTATCCTGTCATCATGGGGCGGGCGCGAATGGAAAATTGACCGGATTTACCGCTCCAGGGGGCTTGACAGTAAAAAAAATTCTGCTACGGATGAAAGGCGTTGAATTTAAAGGGGAGGCAGTCAGGCGGAAAATTGACAGATATAAACAAGGCAGACTTGGCATGAAATATATTTAATAAAAATCCTGCGGAACGATTACGCTAACTGCCCTGAATGACAGAAATAGTTGTAACATATTGAAATAACGTTAAAAATAAAGTGTGCAAAAAAACGGCAAACCGTAAAAATACCAAGTAAAAATATCACTTTTGTTGCTTATCAACATTTTTGCCAACAGCTTATCCACAGTTTTTGTGGATAAGGTATACAATCCTGTGAAATTTGTAACATTCCCGTCACTTATCGCGACAGCGCCTCTTTTTCCCGCACTTTGGCCTCTTCCCACAGGGTGTCCATTTCCGCAAGTGTCGCCTCTTTCATCTGGCGTCCCTGCCCATGGAGTGTCTCCTCCACATACCCGAATCGCTGCTGAAAACGGTTGATGGTCTTGCGCAACGCCTCTTCCGGGTTGATGGAGAGGAACCGCCCCAGGTTGACGATGGCGAACAGCAGGTCCCCCAGTTCGGCCTCCATGCGGTCGTTGTTCCCCTGGGTCATTGCCTCCTCGAACTCGTGCAATTCCTCTATCACCTTGGCCATCACCTGATCCACGTGTTCCCAGTCGAAGCCGACCCGCGAGGCCTTTTCGGTGATCTTCTGGGCCTTGAGCAGGGCCGGCAAATGGGGAGGGACGCCTGACAAGGCCGAACGGTGCTCCTCCCCCTTTTCGGCCTTCTTGATCTTTTCCCAGTTCTCAATCTGGGCGGTGCTGTCGCGGATCTCCATATCGCCGAAGACATGGGGGTGGCGCCGGATCAGTTTGTCGCACAGGGTGCGGATCACGTCGGCCATGGTGAAGGTGCCGTTTTCCTCGGCAATGGCAGCGTGAAAGACCGGCTGGAGCAAGAGGTCGCCCAACTCCTCCTTGAGCAGCTCCGGGGACTTCAGGTCAATGGCCTCGATGACCTCGTAGGTTTCCTCCAGCAGGTAGCGGGTAAGACTCTCGTGGGTCTGTTCGGCGTCCCACGGGCAGCCTCCCGGCCCCCGCAGGCGCCGCATGATGGCCAGCAGGTCGTTAAATCCTGTTTGGTCGGGCTTCATTGGTTCATCCTTTCTTCCGGATTCCGGCATGGGAGCGCTTTTCCGGCTGAGACGGAAACCGGCGCAGGGCTTGAAGCCTGCGCCGGTTATTTCTCAACCGCTATTCCTTCCCTGCTGCCTGAGCGATTGCCTCGAGGATCTTCCGGTAGAGTTCGTCCCCATCCCTTGCAACGACCTTCTTTTTGTCAACCGTGGCCATGGGCATCTCGCGGCAGGCGCCGCACTGCTTGACGCACTCCTTGATCTTGATGTTCAGGTCGGGAAACTCCTCCCTGAGGCGGCGGAATACCTTACCCTTGCCCTTGTTATGCTCGCAGAAGCGGATCTTCACACTGCCAGCGGTGCGCCGGGGGGGGGAGTGAAGACGCGTTGTCCCATCTCGGCGTCGATCATGAGGATGCCCTGCCCGTTGTCGCCCACCAGCTTGAGCTTGGCGATCAGGTCGCGGTCGTTGTTCTCCTCCTCGATCTGCTCGGTCACGAACCATTGCAGAAATATACGGGTGGCATGGTCTTTCTCGTTGACTGCCAGTTCCGACAGCTCGTTCATGCAGCCGGTGATCATCTGCTCGTGGGTCAGGGTCTTCTGCATCATGTCCAGGAGCGATTTGTAGCTGTTGGGTACGGCCTTGGCGGCCGGGATGGAGACGTTGACCCCCTGGTCCACCAGATAGGTATAGAACATCATGAAATGGACCATCTCCTCGCGGTATTGCACCATGAACCAGTTCGCGGCCCCCTTGAGTCCCATGTCGCTGGCGCAGGACGACATGCAGAGGTAGAGGTTCGCGGACGAGAGCTCCACATTCATGTGCCTGTTGAGAGCATCCGCCATCTTTTTGCTGATCATCGGTTACTGCCTCCTGTTATGGAAATTGGGCATCAAACAGCATAACCCCGCACAATGGATCAGGACCCGGGGGGGCGGGTGAGCCGGAATACCATGTAGCTGCCCACGAGGAACATGGGGAAACTGAGGAACTGCCCCATGGAGAAGAGGCCGAAGAAAAGCCCCAACTGGGCGTCGGGCTGGCGAAAGAACTCGATGATGAAACGGAACAGGCCGTAGCCGGCCACAAAGGTCCAGGCAGCCACACCGGTTTGGGGTGACCGTCTCGCGGCGAACCGGACGATCAGGAACAGAGCCAGCCCCTCCAGGAAGGCCTCGTAGAGTTGGGACGGATGCCGGGGGAGGTCGCCTCCCCCCGGAAAGACCATGCCCCAGGGGACATCGGTTGGCCTTCCGTACAGTTCGCCGTTGATGAAGTTGCCGAGTCTGCCCAGCCCCAGCCCCACCGGCGCGCACTGGGCCGCCATGTCGATCAGCGCCCAGAAGGGGACCTTCTTGCGGCGGCTGAACAGAACAAAGGCCAGGATTACCCCCAGGAAGCCGCCATGGAAGGACATGCCCCCCTCCCAGACGGCAAAGACCCTGAGCGGATTGGCCAGGTAGAAGTCCAGGTTGTAGAACAAGATATAGCCGAGCCTGCCCCCCAGCACCACCCCCATGGCCCCGTAAAAGACCAGGTCAGCCACGTCGTCCACGGTCAGGGGGAGCTGTTTCCGGCGTGATTCGGCCCGCAGGATGAAATAGGTGGCGATAAAGCCCAGGATATACATCAGCCCGTACCAGCGGAACTGGAGCGGGCCGATGCGCAGAAAAACCGGATTGATGTGGGGAAACTGCATGGTGGGGGCTATCCTTTAGAGGCCGCAGCCGCAGTTGCGGGTGCAGCCGCCGACCCGCATGTGGATCGCCTTGATAAAGGTGGCCTCTGTGGCGGTCTTGATTTCCTCCATCACGTTGGCCGGTATGGCAGAGTCCAGGGACAGGATCACCATTGCCTCCCCCTTTTTCTCGCGGCGTCCCAGGTTCATGGAGCCGATGTTGATGTCGTGCTGCCCCATGATGGTGCCGATCCGGCCGATCATGCCGGGGCGGTCGTTGTAGTTCAGGAGCAGCATGTGCTCCTCCGGGGCAAAATCCATGGAATAGTCCCGCAGCCGGACGATGCGGGGGGCGCCTTCGAAGAGCGTTCCCGAGACCAGGCGGCGCTTGCCGTCGCCTTCGATGACCAGGGTGATCACGTTGGAGAAGGCGTCGGACTGGGTTGACTTGGTCTCCTCCACCACGATCCCCATCTGCTCGGCGATCAGCGAGGCGTTGACCATGTTAACGTCCTGGTCCACCATACGGTTCAGCAGGGCCGACAGGCCGCAGACGGTCAGGGGCGAGCAGTCGTAGTGGGCGATGCTGCCGCTGAAGCCGAAGGAAACCTTCTCTATGTTGTTGTCCACCAACTGGACCCCGAAATCGCACATGACGCTCATCAGGTTCAGGAACGGCCGCATCTGGTCCATGAGGGCCAGGTCGAAGCGCGGGATGTTGACGGCGTTTTCCAGCGGTTTGTCGTCCAGGTAGTTGAGGATCTCCCTCGACACATCGATGGCCACGTTAACCTGGGCCTCGAAGGTGTTGGCCCCCAGGTGGGGGGTCACCACCAACTTTTCGTGGGCGATCAACTGCTTGAGCAGTTCGGATTTGGGCGGCTCCTCGCTCCAGACGTCCACCGCGGCGCCGGTCACCTTGCCCGAGGCCAGGTTGTCCAGGAGGGCCTGTTCGTTGATGATGCCGCCACGGGCCACGTTGAGGATGATCACGCCGCTCTTCATCAGACCGAACTCGCGCGGGCCGATCATGTCACGGGTCTCGTCATTGAGCGGGGTATGCACGGTGATGATGTCGCAGTTCTTGTAGATCTCGTCATGGGAGACCAGTTTGACCCCCAGGTCATGGGCGCGCTTGACGGAGATGTACGGGTCGCAGGCCAAGACCTCGCACTCGAATGCCTTGAGCCGGGTGGCCACCCGGCCTCCCACCTTGCCCAGGCCGATCACGCCGGCCACCCGCCCTTTGAGTTCATACCCGGTAAAGGGGGCGCGCTTCCACTCCCCGGATTTCAGGCTGTTGTTGGCCTTGGTGACGTTGCGGCAAAAGGCCAGCAGGAGCGCCATGGTGTGTTCGGCCGCGCTGTTTGTGTTACCGAAGGGGGCGTTGACCACGATCACCCCCTTGGAACTGGCGTAGTCCACGTCCACGTTGTCGATGCCCACGCCTGCCCGGGCCACGATCTTCAGCTTCCTGGCCGCATCCAGCAGATCCTTGTCCACGGTGGTGCCGCTGCGGGTGATGATGGCGTCGTACTCGCCGATGGTGGCCAGCAGCTCCTCTTTCTTCAACCCCAGTTTCACGTCCAACTGGATGCGCGGCTCCTGTGTCAGAAGGGCCAGGCCTTCCGCCGATACTTCATCGGTTACTATAATTTTCATTGCAGATCCCCGGTATGAATGGATTTGATGAAAAGGCATAGTAGCCCCGACCGTTGAAAAATGCAAGGGGCGGAACGGTATACGGTTTGAGCGGGTTGATTTTAGGCCATGGGTAGTCTATGGTAACATGCTCATTTCAATAGAGGATTACAGGTGTCATCACAAGCTCCCTTCAACATAGTCCTCGTGGAGCCGGAAATCCCTCCCAACACCGGCAATATCGCCCGGCTGTGCGCCGCCACCGGAAGCATACTGCATCTGGTGGGGAAACTCGGCTTTTCCATGGACGACAGGTATCTGAAGCGTGCCGGGCTCGACTATTGGGAGTTTGTCACCCTCAGGCAGTGGCCCGACCTGGCGGCATTGCAGGCGGCCGTTCCCGAGGCCCGTTTCTTCTACCTCAGTACCAAGGCCAGCCGCAGCTACCTGGAGGCCGGTTTCCGAGCAGGTGATTTCATTGTCTTCGGCAAGGAGACCAAGGGGCTGCCGGAGGAGGTCATTCTGGCCAACCCCCATACCGCCATCACCATCCCCATGCCGGCCGGAAAGGTGCGCAGCCTCAACCTGTCCACCTCGGCCGGGATAGTGCTCTACGAGGCGTTGCGCCAGAGCGGGAGGCTGGGGTGACGGTAGCGTGTGTCGTCACGGGATGAATTTTGTGCGGATCTTTTACAAGTAATTCAGAATAGGTTGCCTTGCAGTCGCGCGAACTTATGAAAAAATAGAAACCGATTGATACGGAGGTGGTTATGAAGAGATTCATCGGGGGAATCTTATTTCTGGTGATGCTGGCATTGGCAGGATGTGGCGGAGGCTTATCTTCCATCCCCCCCTTGCTGTCGAATCTGCAGTATTTCCAGGACCAGGCAAACCCCTTCCAGGTCGACGGCAATGTCGATTTTTCCGCACCGGAAGTAGATCTTGATTCCATGTCAGTCACCGTCGTGGACTCGATCACCGGGGTGGTGGTCTCCCAATTTGTTATCCCCCTCCCCCAGTACGGCGGGTTCTCCGTAGGGACCATACCCTTCTATATCGATGCCTCGCTCTTACCGTCCGGCCCTTATTCTTTCAGCGTTCAAGTGATCGACGTAAACGGCTTTCTCTCCAATCCGTTGTATGGATCATTCACGGTAACAGCAGTTGGGGTGCAATTCCCCTGAGGGGGGGCGGGCCACTTTTAGAATTCAAAAGGTATTAAACCACAATGCACCCATACCTGACCGCCGACATACCTGGTTGCGGAGGAACGATAAAGGAATCTCCCGAGGACTTCGTGGTGGAGGAGATACCGGCCTACGAACCGTGCGGCTCGGGCGAGCATTGCTACCTGGTTATCGAGAAACGGGGTATCACCACCCTGGAGGCTATCCGCAGGGTAGCACGGAGGCTGCATGTCCCCGAGCGGGACTTGGGCTATGCCGGCATGAAGGACGCTGCTGGCGTCACACGGCAGACAGTCTCGGTTCAGCACATCAAGCCGGAACAGGTTGTGGGACTGGAGTTGGACGATGTGCGAATCCTCTCCGCCGTCCGCCATACCAACAAGCTCAAGCTCGGGCACCTCAAGGGCAACCGCTTCCGCATCAGGGTGGCCGGGGCGTCTCCCGATGCTGGCGGGCATGTCCCCGCGATTCTGGCGGTTCTGCTGGAGCGGGGTGTGCCCAACTTTTTCGGCCATCAACGCTACGGTGCCCAGGCCAATTCCCACCTGATCGGTGCGGCCATGGTACGCAGGGATTGGCGTGGTGCCGTCGATCGCCTGATCGGTGACCCGGCGGCGGTGCGGGACGAGCAATGGCGTGCCGCCATCGCAGCCTATCGCCGGGGGGACATTGTCGCGGCGTTGCGGGGCATGCCCGGCCACTGCCGCAGCGAGCGCGACGTGCTCCAGCGGCTCTCCGGCCGGCCGGAGGCCTGGGAAAAGGCGTTTACCGCGGTCCATCCCCGGCTGAAGCGGCTCTACCTCTCGGCCTGCCAGTCGTACCTGTTCGACAGGGTCGTGGAGCTGCGCCTGGCGGAGATCGATCGGGTCATGGCCGGGGATCTGGCCTGGAAACACGCCAACGGCGCCTGTTTTCTGGTGGAGGATGCCGGCGTTGAAACCCCGCGGGCCGCACGGTTCGAGATATCGGCTACCGGGCCGATGTTCGGCTGCAGGATGAAATCCCCTGCCGGAGTGCCGCTTGAGCTTGAACAGCGGATCTTGGCGGAGGCAGGGATTCAGGTCGGGCAGTTCGACCTGGGCGGAGGGCTGCGCATGGAGGGGGAACGCCGGCCGCTGCGGGTACCCTTGGGCAAGCCGTCGTTCCAGGTCGATGGGGAAGGGCTGCTGGTGGAGTTCAGCCTCCCCAGGGGGAGTTATGCCACCTCGGTGCTGCGGGAGATAACCAAGACATTTTAATATAAAGGAAGACGATGAACACAGAAATCAAACTGATAGACTCCCATGCCCATATCTACTGCCGCGACTATAGCGGCGACTTCGAGGAGATGCTGCAACGGGCCGCCGATGCCGGGGTCGGGGCCATGGTGGTGGTCGGTACCGACATTGAATCCAGCCGCGAATGCTTGGAATTGGCCCAAAAGCATCCCCACCTCTATGCCGCTGTCGGCATTCACCCCCACGACGCCGGCCGGGTTACGGATGCCTGCTACGACGTGATCCGCGACCTGGCGCTGGCAAGTCCCAAGGTGGTGGCCATCGGCGAGATCGGCCTGGATTTCTACCGAGACCGTTCGCCCCGTGACCAGCAGGAACAGGTGTTCCGCCGCTTTCTGCGCCTGGCTGCCGTGGTGGACAAACCGGTGATCATCCATGACCGCGACGCCCACGAGCGGGTCCTGGCCATCCTGCGGGAAGAGCGGACAGGGCGCGGGGTGCTGCATTGTTTCTCCGGCGACAGCGCCATGGCGGCCGAGGCCATCGCTATGGGCTTGTACCTATCCATCCCCGGCACCGTCACCTATCCAGCCAATGAGGCGCTGCGCCGGGTGGTGGCCGCCGCCTCCATCGATCGCATGCTGGTGGAGACCGATTGCCCCTACCTCTCGCCGGTGCCCCATCGCGGCAAACGCAACGAGCCCGCCTACGTGCGCCTGGCGGCTGAAAGGGTGGCCGAGGTCAAGGGGCTCTCGCTGGCGGACGTGGCCCGCATCACCACCAAGAACTGCCGCGACCTGTTCGGCATCCGCCTGTGGGATCAGTCCTTCAGGATCGCCTACATGATCAGGAATTCCCTCTACCTCAACATCACCAACCGCTGTTCGAACCGGTGCAGTTTCTGTGCAAAGTTCGAGGACTTTACCGTAAAGGGGCACAACCTGCTGCTGGAAGGGGAACCCTCCTTCGAGGAGGTCATGGCTGCCGTGGGGCAACCGGCGGGGATCGACGAGGTGGTGTTCTGCGGTTACGGCGAGCCGCTGATCCGGCTGGATCTGCTCAAACGGGTGGCGACCGAGCTAAAGCAACGCGGCTTCCGCATCCGCATCAATACCGACGGCCAGGCCAACCTGGTCCACGGCCGCGATATCCTGCCGGAGCTGGCAGGGCTGGTGGACAGCATCTCGGTCAGCCTCAATGCGCCGGATAGCGACACCTACGAGCGGATCTGCAACACCCCCTTCGGCGGGGCCGGATTCGGGGCGGTGTGCGCGTTCATCAGCGAGGCAACCCGGTATATCCCCCGGGTCATGGCCAGCGCCGTGACCGTGCCGGGCGTGGACATGGATGCCTGCAGGGTGCTGGCCGAGTCTCTGGGGGCGGAGTTTCGCGTCAGGGAGTATGCCGAGGTGGGGTAGGGGGGTGGATGGTTTGGAGGTGGGGCATGAAAAAAGGGTGCGGCGCACCCTTGACGGCCCCACCCCGAAGGTCGGCGGAGGCGGTTGGTTAGGCCGTGATGTTGATTCTCCCGGAGGTCTTTACGGCCTGCCTTCCCTTTGGCCTCTCAGCGGGGCCGTTGGTTTGGGCAGCCATCTGCACGGCCCGCCGTGAGATGGTGACCGTATCGGTCTTTGTCTTCTTGATTGCATGGTCCGCCGTCTGGCTGGCAGTCGCCGTGGATGCGGATTGGTCTGTTTTGACCTGCGGGTTGCCGTGGGCAGGGTTTACCGTCACGCTGCTCGGCGAGATTTGTGCCAGTGCCATTGGTCGTACCTCCCTGGTGTATCGGAAAGCAAGTAGATGCTCCGCCATGATTTTCGTTGCCGGTTGCTGACCTGCGATCCAGATTAGATTAAAATATGTCTTGGCACAACTACTTTCTTTACGGTCGTTTTCAAACGGAGAGGCGATGGGCGTTAAGGCAACCTTGATCGCGACAAAACTGAAAAAGCTCCGGGAGGCGTTCATACGCCAGCTTCCCTCGCAACTGGAGGTCATCAGGGGGGCGTATGCCGCCCTTGGTCAGGGGGCTCCGGCCAAAGGGGCGCTGGATGAATTGCACCGTTGCCTCCACACCTTACGGGGAGCGAGCGCCAACTTCGGATTGGACGTCCTGAGCGCCATTGCCGCTGAGGGTGAGCGGCTGGCAAAGAAGGTGAGAAAGGGAGAGACCGATCCCGAGATCCCCTGGCGTCCATTGCTGGAGGAACAGATCGCCAGGATGGAGCGGGAGGTGGCCCACATCGATGTGTCGCAGGTGATGGATCTGCAGGCATTGGAGAGTGTGGCCGCCGCCGAGACCTTCCACGGGAATGAGCGCAAGGTTGTCTATCTCTGTGAGGACGATTCGTTCCAGCGTTTGAATCTTGCCACCCAGATAGGCTGTTTTGGTTTCGAGGTGATTTCCTTCGGTGAGCTGGAACAGTTCCGCAACGCGGTCCGCAGCGGACACCCGGATATCATTGTCATGGACCTGGCCCATCCCGACCGGCCGACGGGAGGGGCGGACGTCATACGGGAGATCCGGGCCGATCTGGAGCGGGAGATCCCCACGGTGTTCATCTCCTCCCTGAGCGACCTTGCTTCCCGTATTGCGGCCTTACGGGCCGGCTCCAGTGCCTATTTCGTCAAGCCGGTAAACATCACCGACCTCTGTACGACCCTCAATACCCTTACCACGGGGGAAACTCCCGAGCCGTACCGGATCATGATCGTGGATGACGATCCCTATCTGACGGAGATGTCCGCCATGATCCTCCAGGGGGCGGGGATGGATACCCGGACTCTGAACGATCCCCTGGGGGCGTTGCCGCTCCTCTTCGAGTTCAAGCCGGACCTGATCCTCATGGACATGCATATGCCCGGCTGCAACGGTATGGAGTTGGCCAGGGCGATCCGGCAGATCGACGCCTATTTCAGCATCCCGATCATCTTTCTCTCCAGTGAGACCGACACGGACGTACAGTTCGACGCGAGACGGATGGGGGGGGATGAGTTCCTGATCAAGCCGATCAAGCCTGATCATCTGATCTCCACCGTGACCGTTCGTGCCGAGCGGATGAAGCTCATACGCTCCTTCATGGTCAGGGACGGCATGACCGGGCTCTTCAATCACACCGCCACCAAGGAGCATCTCGACCACGCCATCGAGCTGGCCCGGCGCCAGGGAGAAACGCTCTGTTTTGCCATGATCGACCTGGATCACTTCAAGGATGTGAACGACAATTACGGCCATCAGGCGGGTGACCGGGTCCTGATGGCATTGGCCCGGCTTCTCGGGCAGCGGCTCCGCAAATCTGACGTGGTCGGCCGCTCGGGCGGCGAAGAGTTTGCCGTCATACTCCCCGCATGCACCATCCTGGAGGCGGGTTCCCTCCTGGAGCAGATACTGGAAAGTTTTGCAGCCATCAACTTTCCGGCCGGAGAAAATTCTTTCAATTCGACCTTCAGCTGCGGTGTCGCCTCCCTTGATACCTACGACACAGCGGAAAAACTCTACAAGGCTGCGGATGAAGCGCTCTGCGTGGCCAAGCGTGAAGGCCGCAATCGCGTCGTGGCCGTCGGTTGCGGGGTAACGGGGTAGCGGCCGGAACAGACAGTCGTGCGGCAGATGGGTGACGGAAGGTTACGGTGATGCTATCCGGGGATTGACAATTCTCTGTGGTGGAAGTTTGTGCGGGGCATGAAGGGAAGGGGGCCTGGGACGGACCGGCGTCAGATAAAAAACAAGGGAATCGCATGAATGCGCTTCCCTTGGGATGGTAGTTGGGGTGGCTAGTGGGATTCGAACCCACGTATGTACGAGTCACAGTCGTAAGTGTTGACCGCTTCACCATAGCCACCGCAGGCGAACATTTCTTATATCTTGAAGCGGATGTTCAAGTCAAGCTGATTTTTCCGCCATGGTTTTAAGTAAGTTAATACTTCACTAACGAAACTGGTTGGTATATTGTTCCGAATCAGGTTACTACCTCTACATCGGAGTAAAGACCATGGGGATGGACGCATCTAAGGCCGGGGCTGCTGGCGAAAGCCCGGAGTCCGGCATTGCGGGCAAGGAATTCAAGAAGCTTGGCTACAGCCTGTTCGTCTGGATACCGGACAACAAGCTGGAGTGCCGTTGCAGTTATGTCCCCCGCTCACAGGGGGCCATGATCACCCTCGATGAACTCCGGGGATATCTTGCCCAATCTTTGGTCAAGGAAGGCATCGACGAGGAGGCGCTCAAGGATTTTGCCATCAAGGCCGGGGCGGGAAAAGAGCTTTCCATGGTCCTCCTGGCGTTCGGCGTGGCACCCGTCGCCGGCGCCGACGGCAGAATTGAGTACAGCGTCCAGCCTTCGACTACCGTCCAGGAGGAGGTCGATGACGGCTCCATAGATATGCACCAGGTGCAGACATTCCTGAACGTCGTGCCAGGTGATGAGATCGCCCGCATTATCCCTCCGGAGCCGGGCAGCGCCGGCAGAAACATAGTCGGGCAGATAATCCCCGCCCAGCCGGGTAAGGCCCTCAATCTCAAGATCGGCAAGAATATCCGTTGCGAAGAGGATGGATCCCTGCTTTTTGCGAATGCCGCGGGCAGGGTCTGCGTGGCGTCGGGCGAGATTTCGGTCGAAGAGGAGTATATCATCTCCGGGGATGTGGATTTCCGGGTCGGTTCGATCGTATTCAATGGTTTTGTCGAGGTGCGGGGGGATGTGCTTAACGATTTCAACATCACCTCGACCAAGGGTATCCGGATCAGCGGCAATATAGGCGCCTGCGCCATTCAAAGCGACGGAGACATTTCGTTCTGCGGCATGGATGGGCAGGAGAAGGGCACCATCGTGTGCAACGGTACGATCAGGGCCAATTTCCTGCATGACTGCTCCGTTACCTGTACCGGTGATGTCATAGTCGAAGTTGAGCTGCATAACTGCCTAATAAGGACGCTCGGCAGGATCTACGTCAACAAGGGGGCTATCTCCGGCGGCAGTTACACCGCCCTTGGCGGGATAGAGGCCAGGAAGATCGGCTCACCAGCTTCGGTGCGGACAAAACTCACCGTTGGCATGGATTATCGCGATGCAGAGGAACTGGAACGACTGTTTGCCGAACTGGAACGGAATCAGGCGCAGATCGGCATGACCCAGTCGTTGCAGGAAATCGGTGAACTGCGGAAGGCGAGGGCCGAACTGACGGACCGGGTCTTTGCCATCCGCACCAAGGTAGACACGGAGGCAAACCCGAAGGTCAATATAAGGTCGATGCTGTATGATAACGTCCTGATGTCCCTCGGTACGATTAACGAAGAGATCAGGGAACAGAAAGACGGCCCCATCAGCATCATCGAAAACACCGTGGAAGGGGGGCTGCGCTATCTGCTCATGACCAGTCTCGATGTCAAGGCTTCCGACATAGAGTTGGCATTTGTCAGGGAACAGAAGCGCTGACAGCAACAGGCCTCGTCAAGTAGCGGTTGCCGTAAGGGAGGGGAGACCGGACCTGCTTCCGTGGGAGCAGAACCTTACGGCGAGTTCAACGACAAGCGTAGTAAGCGGGTATTGGTGAAGATCATCGGGGAGTAGGGGGGACAGCCAGTGAAATATGCCGAGACCGTCTATCGTCTGGCCATTGCCTTGTGGGTTGGCGGCAACGCCCTGTTCACCGCTGTGCTGACCCCGCTTCTGTTCAAGAGCGAGGCGCGTGATACCGCTGCCCGCATCGTAGGCACCTTTTTCCCCGCCTATTTTCGCTGGGGACTGGCCTGCGGAGGTGCCGCGCTGCTCTGCCGCCTGCTGGCTCGAGGTCGCGGGATCGACCTGGCGGCCATCATCCTGGTGGTCATGCTGGCGGTCACGGCGGTGCAGTCCTTCTATGTGGAGCCCCGCGCCGCCGCCCTCAAACAAGAGATCGGC
This sequence comes from Geobacter sp., assembly GCA_027346925.1. Lineage (GTDB taxonomy): Bacteria > Desulfobacterota > Desulfuromonadia > Geobacterales > Pseudopelobacteraceae > JACPFJ01. The sequence continues at coordinate 1,973 of DAIERH010000008.1, read as the reverse complement.
TCCTTCGAGACCACCCCCAAGGAGCATCCCCTGCGCCGGGAGTTCTCCCGGCTGCACGCTGTCTCCGCCATCTGCAACCTGGCGGTGTTGGGAGGCGGGGTGGTACTGGTGCTGATGTTCTGAGGAGATTGTCCCGCCGGGTTTCCATTACCCCACGCCGACCCCCGCCAGATCCGTTGTAGCGCCCCTTTGTTCCACACGTACGCCTATCTCCCGATTCTCCATCCCCGCGTCACCCGGAAACGCTACCGTCAGGTAGTTGCGTGCCAATCCCCGACAGAACCCGCTCCGACTGTCATGCCTTTGCACCAGCACCCGCAGCTCCCGCCCCATGAACCGCTCCAGAAACAGCGACCGTTTCCCGTCAGCCGCGTCGCGCAGCCGCTGCGCCCGCTCCTTGATGACCTGGGAAGCCACCTGGTCGGGCATGTCGGCCGCCCTGGTGCCATTGCGGCGGGAATAGGGGAAGACGTGCAGGTCCGAGAAAGGGAGATCCCGCACCAGATTCAGGGTTTCCTGGAACTCTTCCCTGGTCTCGCCCGGAAAACCGGCGATCACGTCGGCACCGATAAAGGCGTCCGGCAGGCTGGAATGGATCTTTTCCATCAGCTCGCGGAAAAAGGCAGTCGTGTATCGCCGCCCCATGCGCGCGAGGACCGTGTCGCTGCCGCTCTGCAAGGGGAGGTGCAGGTGGGGGCAGATGATCTCCGAACGGGCCATCAGGCTGATCAGATCATCGCCCACTTCGTTGGGCTCCACCGAGCCGATGCGCAGCCGCGCTACGAGGCGTTCGGCGTCGATAGCCCGCACCAGTTCGGTCAGGGAACTCCTGGGGGTCAGGTCAAGGCCGTAGGCCCCCAGGTGGATGCCGGTCAATACCACCTCCTGATAGCCGTTGGCGGCCAGGTTCGCGACTCCGGCCAGCATGTCGTCCAAGGAGACGCTGCGGCTCCTGCCGCGGGCATAGGGAACGATGCAGTAGGCGCAGAAGGCATCGCAGCCGTTCTGTGCCTGGAGAAAGGCGCGAGTGTGCTCGCTGAAACTGGACAGCGCCAGGGGGTCGGCAACCTGCTCACGGGCAATGTCCGAGACACGGTTTCCGCCTGTTTGCAGAAGTTGGGCAATATCCTGCTTTTCCCGGTTGCCCAGCACGCTGTCCACCTCGGGCATCCGTTCCAACTCCCCCGGCGCAACCTGGGCGTAGCAGCCGGTGGCTACGATGCGCGCTTCCGGATTCAGGCGCCGGGCCCGGCGGATCAGGCGCCGGGTTTCGGCATCGGTGCGGGCCGTGACCGTGCAGGAGTTGACCACATAGATGTCGGCCGGCTCGGAGAAGGGGACGACGCTGTAGCCGGCCTTTTCCAGTTGTTCGGCCATGGCGGCCGATTCGAACTGATTGGTCTTGCACCCCAGGGTTGTGATGGCAACGCGTTTCATACGATGGGCATATCCTCTTTCAGTTTCTTCAGTATCCAGGTGACATATACGACGACAATCAGGGCGGCCGACCAGGTGACCGTGAAGACCCCCCACCAGATACCCATGATGCCCCATCCCGCAACGGCTGTCAAAAGATGAAACACCGCGAATGGTCCGGCGATCTGCCGGTACAGCCCGATCCAGAGACCGAAGAGCGGCCGCTGGATGCCCTGCATGGCCGAAACGCAGATGTAAAGCAGCACATAGGCGGGGAAGACGAATGCCTCGATGCGCAGGAACCTGGTGCCAGCGGCGATCACGGCAGTATCCCGGGTAAATGCGGACAACAGTTCGCCGGTGAACAGCAGGGCCGCCAGCGTGCCGAGCGATGCCAGCATGAAACCGTAACGCAGGGAAATAGCCAGCACCTGCCGGATGCGGTCGATGCGGGCCGCGTCCAACTCGCGCAGGGCGAGGACGACCGTCCCGTCGTCGAGACTCTCCCGGAAGGCGGTGGTGAAGGCCCCCACCGGGTCCTCGCCTCCCGCGGCGAG
>DAIERH010000089.1 GCA_027346925.1 Geobacter sp. | reverse complement strand
TGGTTTCCCTCCTCATGAAACAAAACTGGACATCTGGCCACGGGCATTTCATGCGAAAAATCCCATAAATCTGTCAGAGGACCATTGATGCGCTTCTCCCGTTTCCCATCATGGGGATAAACTTCTTCAACTGATTGATGAGCGAGCCGGTCTTTTCCTGATGGGAATTCAGCGATTGCTCCAGTGAGGCGATCTTGGACTTCATTTCCTGGAACATCTTCTGATTGGACGAGTCCGTTTCCTTTCCCAGGTTGTCAAGCCGCTCATTGATGTCCCTGATCAACGCTGAAAAAGCCTTTTCCGTTCCTTCGGATGCAGATGCCGCCTTGGCAGGCCCTTCCTGACTTTTGCTTCCCCAGAAATGATTTTCGAAATCGAGATCTCCGATTATATCTTTCACCAGTTCCGCATCGATGCTGCTCGTCTGTTCCGCGTAGGCGGCAAGCAGGATAAAGTCACAGATAATGTTGATCAGGCGCGGAATTCCCTTGCTGTAGGAAAAAATGATGTTGATGCTCTCCTGGGAAAATTTGACGGCATTCCGATCTCCGGCTTTTTCCATGCGGTGCAGGATGTACAGTTCGGTTTCGAGATGTGTCAGGGGCTGAATATGGCAGTTGATGCTGATGCGCTGACGCAGTTGCACCATGCTGGTCGACGCCAGGGTGCTGCGCAGTTCCGGTTGTCCCACAAGGATGATCTGCAGGAGTTTTGCATTGTCCACTTCCAGGTTGGAAAGCATCCTGATCTCTTCCAGGAGGTCGAGGGCCAGGTTCTGGGCCTCGTCGATGATGAGCACTGGCTGGTTCCCCTTGACAAATTGCTCTATGAGGAAGGAGTTCAATTCCCTGAGCAGGGTTATCTTGTCCTTGTTCTGGACCGACAACCCGAAATCGTCGTTGATCATGGCGATCAACTGCTCCGAATCCACCCGCGTATTGAAGATTTTGGAGAGAATGACGTTATCGAGATGTTTCTTTATGAGATTCCGGATAATGGTGGTCTTGCCGGACCCCACTTCGCCGGTCAGGAGAATGAATCCCGCCCGTTCTTTTATTCCATAGTCCAGGTATGAAAGGACCTTTTTGTGAGACCTGCTCAGGAACAAAAAGTCGGGATTCGGCAGCAACTCGAACGGTTTCCGGTTCAGGTGAAAAAAGTACTCGTACATGGCTCTCCCTCTGTGGACTGCTGGAAACAAGCTGATGTAGTCTGCCGGCCATGTCCTCACGGCCCATTCCCGTTGGATGTGGCTTGGAACGGGTTGAAAAGGCCGGTTGGAGGTCCGCCTCCAGCGCCATGACAAGGGGGCTGCAATCTCCCCGGTGAATGGCGCTGGCAAAAAACAACCTTAGGCGTTACCCTGCCGGTAATACTGGTAGCGCTCGCTGTGCTGCTCCATCGTTGCGCCGTTGTAGACGATGCCCAGCATGTTGGTTCCCTTGAGGCAATCCATGGTCTCCGTAATATTGGGCAGGGATACCAGCCCTTCCTTGACGACCAGCACGGCGCCGTCGACGATGGCACTCAGTGATCGGGTCTCGGCAAACGGCAGCACCGGCGGCGTATCGATAATGATATAGCGGTCGTAATAGCGGTTCTTGATCTCGATGAGAAAATCCTTCATCCTCTGTGAGGAAAAAAGTTCAGCGGGGTTGCGGACCTCTCGTCCGGCCGGCAGAAGGGACAGCTTGCCGATGCCCGTCCGTATGAGCGCATCCTTGAGTTCAAGCCCATCCAGAAGACATTCCGAAATCCCTGCCCTGCTCCCGATTCCCAGATAGCTGCCGATGGACGGTTTCCTGATGTCCGCGTCCACCAGCAGGACCGTATGGTCGTATTCCTGGGCAAGGCTTATGGCGAGGTTGAGGGCGGTCACGGTTTTACCCTCTCCCCCGATGGAACTGGTAACCATCAACATGTTTCTGAAGTGGTCGCCTTTGGTCTGTTTGACGATTATCGACTTCAGCTTGCGGTATTCTTCCGCCGCCGGCGTGTTCGGCGCACTGGCCATGACCAGCAACTGATTCGTAACCTGAATATTCTCAGTGGCCACCTGGGGAGGAAGGTGGGGCGGCAGGACGCTCTTTCCGGCCGGTGCAGCGGGGGTCTGGCTGCTTCGCAATTGAGCCGCCTTCGCGAGTGCTTCTTCAATTCTGCTCATGGTCTTTTCCTTCCGGGCCTTTTGTATCCGGCCAAGTGGTGTCTGTTGGATCCGCGTCCGCTCAGAATCGCAAATTACTCAGGCGTACCAGGTTTTCCTTGATTCCGGCGTAATTGAAGAGGTTAATGGAGACATCCCCCATGAACATGAGGGGTATCGTCGCCAAAATGAGCATGAAATAGGTCCCGCTGAGTCCGTAGAACCAGTAATCCTTTTTGCGCACCGTCTGCAATGCAAGGGTGTCCTCGATCTTGGGCACTACCGCCAAGACCTCCACCCCCAGCGCTTTGAGGGACTCGACGCTCCGTACGGACCTGTCCAGATAATCACGCAGCACGAGCAGGCCGAAACTGCACACCAAGCCACCCAATATCCCGACAAGAATTCTAACCAGCCTCGGTGAGTTGATCGGTTTGACCGGCATGACGGCCGGATCGACGATCCTGAACGTGGTGGACTTGTCCTGTACCTCCATCTGTTTTGAAACCTCGGACTGCCCATATCTGCCCATAAGCTGTTCATAAAGGTTTTTCTGGGTATTCCTCTCGCGTTCCAGTTCGTCGTAGGAGGTTCTGACAGCGGGGATGCTCCTCAACAAAATCTGTTTGGATGCAATGATCCTCCTCTGGTTCATTTCGACTTCGCGAAGCGAGTTCAGTTCCATTGTGATTTTTTCCTGCTCCAACGAAGGGAAGGTGGACAGGTCAACATTTGAGCGACCCGCCTGCATCTGTTCCCTGATGGCGGCAATTTCACTGTTCAACGCCATAATTTCGGGGTAGTTGTCCGTATAGACGAGGCGCATTTCCTCTTGTTTCTTTTGCAGCGCAGAGAGCCGCGCCTTCAATGGGTCGTTCTTCTTGGTCAGATTCAGCAGGCTCTCAAGCTGCCGGCGTTTTATCGTGACATCGTCGATCCTTTGCTGGGCATCACCGATCTCGCGTACTACCATCTCTTCGCTTTGTCCCAGAAGAGCGCTCTTTTCTCTCTTGAAGCTGTTCAGCTTTGCCTCGGCTTCTTCGAACTTCTGCTTGACCGTGGAGATCTGTTCACCGAGGAACTTGGTGGCATCGTATGAATCCTGCCGTTTGGACGAAAGGTTCTCTTCGATGTAGCGGCGAACCAGTGCGTTGACGTAATCGCGGGCAAGACGCGGGTCCTTGTCCACAAAGGAGATCATGAACAGCCCCTCCTTATCTTTCAGCTTGATATCCGTCCTGTCCTGAAACTCCTTGATCATATTCTCCAATTGTGCGTCACTCTGCTTGCCGGCATTCAGGTCGAGATCGTTGAAGACCTTTAGCAGCAAGGATCGGCTTTTTATGGCATAGGCCAATACCTTGATCTTGTCCTCGAAGGATGGCGATACCGCTATACCCTTTACAAGGTCGCTGATGACGCTCTTTTCGATAAAAACGGTACATTTTGCCTCATACCGCTTGGGCAGGAAAAAGCTGGAAATAACCACTACGGTCATGATCACAAGCGCAACGATCACGAATTGATACTTGTGCTTGCCGATCAACTGCAGATATTTTTTATAGTCGAACTCAGATGTGTTAGTCATATATTCACCCCGCAATAGAGAATGTCTTTCCCGGTTCGTTCGGTAGGTATGCGCCCCTGTCAAAAGATGCCTTCCTTGACAATCACGTAATCGCTCGGCTTGAGTTTTATGTTCTGGCTCAGGTCGCCATCATTCCACAGGTCCTTTGCCCTTACCGATATCGTCACCTCCCGGTCTCCCTCCTTGCGCAGGATGGTCGTGTCGTTCTGCTTGGCGAACTTGCTGAAACCGCCTGCTTCCAAAATCGCCTCCAGAACCGTGATCCCGTCCCGATACTCGATGAATCTCGGCGTCATCACGGCACCGAGAACATAGATATTCCGATCCGCAACGCGCTGCGGAATATAAATCGAATCATTGGATTCGATGACCATGTCCTCGCTGGTGTCGCCGCCGATGAAAAGTTTGTAGAAGCCTTCCTTGATTTTTTTGCCGTCTCTCAGCACATAGGATTTTCTCAGGTCGGCCGTCTTGACATCACCGATGGTGCACAACAGCTGCAACAGCGTCGTGCGGCGACTGAGGTCATAGACCCCTGACTTGACCCCGCCGCCATAGAGGTACACCTTGCTGTTGGTGATCTCCTTGACGGTCACCGTGATGTTGGGGTTTTTCACCAGCGTCTTGAACTTCTCCTCCAGGCTCTTCTGGAGCCCGGGGGTCGTGTAGCCGCTCGCTTTTACGTCGCCAATACCGGGGATGGTGATCTTGCCGTCGGGCCGTACCTTGACCGAAACATTCAGCTCCTTGACACCCCAGACATATACATCCAGGACATCGCCGTCACCGATGACATAGTCTCCGGCCAGTGCCAGGGCAGGAAAAAACATCACTCCCAAAAGAATTATCAACACCCGAGCATTCATTACGTTCTCCTTTGTTTTGAATTGCTTCCAAGATCGCATGTTCGATAGTGAGCGCGACAAACTCGCATCACGCCCTCCGCCAACGGCACGGGGTGCTATCTTGCCCCGCGCCGGAACAGGACCACTTTAATGGTTTCAAGGATGATCATCAGGTCGAAGGACAGGGAGATGTTCTTGATGTAATAGAGGTCGTAACGCAACTTTTCCATGGCGTCCTCGATCGACGCTCCGTAAGGGTAGCGGACTTGAGCCCAGCCGGTGACCCCGGGCTTGACAAAATGCCGTTCGGAGTAATAGGGGATTATTTCTTTCAGTTTTTCGACAAACTCGGGGCGTTCCGGCCGGGGGCCAACCAGACTCATATCTCCGCGGAGTATGTTGAAAAACTGGGGCAATTCGTCGATACGGCTTTTGCGGAAAAACTCTCCCACACGGGTCACGCGCGCGTCCTTCTCCTTGGCCCAGACCGCTCCGGTTCCGTTTTCGGCATCCGCCCGCATGGTCCTGAACTTGTAAAGATTGAAGTTCTTTTCCTTTTCGCCCACTCTCTGCTGCCGGTAGAAGATCGGTCCCGGTGAATCGAGCCTTATAGCCAGGGCGATAAACGGAAAAAGCGGGAGCGTCAGGATGATACCGACAATGGCAAGGAGCACATCCAAGGCTCTTTTGACTATTCTGCGCAGGGCCGTGACCTTGAATCCGTCGGAAAAGATGATCCAGCTCGGGTTGATACCCTCCAGGAAGAGCTTTCCGGTAACCTGCTCATAAAACGACGGGGCATCAATTACCTCGATACCGTCCAGCTTGCAGGCCATGACCTCCTGGAGCGGAAACACGCCGCGTCGTTCCGACAAAGAAACCACGATCTTATCCGCCTTTTCCCGCTTTACCGTTTCATACAGTCCGCCAGCATTTTCCAGAACCGTCGCCTCCGGCACATGGGACGCCTCATTCGAGCAGTTTACATAGCCGGAGAGCACATAATTCTCGTCAGTGACAGGGATGATCTCCCCCATGTGGCTGGCCACTGGCCCTACCCCGAGGATAAGAACCCGCCGGGCAAAACCCTGGAATTTCACAAAAATCCGGTAGACAGCATGACAGATGAATTGGAGGGTACCGAAAAAGAGGACGGCACATACCAGGACCCCGCCGCCGAACAGATCGGACTGGGCTGAATAAGAGAGGAAGGAAAAGACGACACATGAGACGCCCAGAGAAAAGCCGATCTTGACGGCGATATCTTCATTGAGCAACTCGCGGTGGTTCCGGTAAATTTCCACAAGGTACGAGAAGAACACGACTATCAGCACAAATCCCACGATCCGCGTCGTGCCGAAGTTCTGGATGTCATCTACTGACGGCACCTTCCGGAACCGATAAAGAACCGCTGCCGACAAGGCCAGGAGCGCCGAGATGATGTCGGATATGACAAGCAGAATGAGTCTCTTGTTCAGGTCCATGGGATGCTCCAGCATCAATGAATCAGGTGTGGGTTAACGCCCGTTGAGCTCGGTCATCAGATTCTTCGCCAGATGCGACTCGGGAAAATCTCCTGATCGCAGAGCCTGTTGCAACTGCGCAACTGCCTGCCTGTTCTCTCCCTGCGCCCGATGAACAAGGGCAAGATGGTAGTGTACTGTCGGATTGTCGGGCAGCAGTGCCGACGTTTTTTCCAGGATCCTGCGTGCCTCCTGCAATTGGCCGTTGTTCAGGTAGGCGTACCCGAGAGTATCCATGATTCCTGAATTATGCGGTTCCAGGGAGAGGGCGTTTTTTGCCAGCTGGACAGCCTCTTCCCCGTTACCTTTGCCGTCTGCATACAGGTAGGCGAGATTATTGAGTGCGGCCGTAAAGTTGCCGGATATGGCCAGGGCTGCCCGGTACTTGTTTATGGCTTTCTTTTTGTTGCCCTGCGCCGCGTAAAATGTTCCCTGGGCAAAATAGGCGGGGGCAAAATCGGGGCGCTTCCGCAGTATGTCGTCGCAGGTTGCTATGGCCTGGGAATAGTTGCCGGCCTTGGCATGGAGTTCGGCCAGAACAAGCGCGGTCTGAAGATTGCCGCTATCCCGCGCGAGTCCTTTTTGCACCTCTGCAATGGCACGTTTGGGATCGTTCTGTGCCTGATACACTGAGGCCAGCAGCAGATTGCCGGACGAAGAATCAGGCTTGAGAGCAATGGCCTGCTGGGCACATTTCTTGGCCTCGTGCAGATCGTTCATTGCCAGCAGGGTGGTCACTTTCAGAGTAATTCCGCGTTCCGGCGAGATCGTCGCGATGTCGTCGGAGATTTTCAGCGCTTCTTTATACTGTTTGCCCTTCAGGCACAGGTGCGCTTTCTTTTCCAGGATAATCGGCGAGCGCGGGACATACCGGACCGCTTCATCGAGCACGGAAATGGCCCCAACGAGATCTGCCTTTCTCTCGAAATGCCCGGCAAGCGCCAGATACGCCATGGGGTCCCTCGTCTCCTTTGCCTTGAGATAAAAAGTCATTGCCTCGTTCTCGCGCCCCGCCGATTCCAAAAGTGCCGCCATCCGCACCATTGCCTTGATATTGGCCGGCTCAATATTCAGCACTGCGGAATACTCGCTCAAGGCCTTGTCCACATCGCCATTCCCGACGTAATAATCGGCAAGGGTGAAAAAGGGCCCAACCAAGCGGGGATTGATTTGTTTTGACTGCTGCAGGGAGCGAATCGCCTCGGCCGGCCTATTAGCGGCAAACATGAGCCGTGCCATGCCGGCATAGAGCAGGGCATCCCCCTTCTTGCCGGTCAAACCCTCTCTGAGCGTGGCCAAGGCCTTGACGTAGTTGTTCCGATGCTGGTAAAAGGAAGCTAGAATGAGTCGCGTATTGAGGATTTCAGGGGCAACCCTGACTGCGGTTGCAAGCTCGGTTTCCACCTCACTGTTCCTCCCCTGGCTGAGCCGGAACAGTCCTTTTCTCAAATGGGCATCGACAAGTTTGGGATCCAGTTCCGTTGCCGTATCAAGTTCTTGCATCCCCTGTTCATACATACCCTTTGCCATGTAGGCACTACCGAGTATGTTGTGTGCCAGGGCATTTTTCCCGTCTGCTTCAACAAGCCTTGTCATTTCAGAGATCGCATCATCAAGACGGTTCTGCTTCAGAAGGATGATTCCGGTAACGAGACGCGCCTGTTGAAAGGCCGGGACCTTGTCGAGAATCTGGCGGAATTGGCTCAAGGCATTTTCCAGTTCTCCCTGGTTGAAAAGGCTGAGACCGAGGAAATAATATCCCTCCAGATTAGGATGCAGCTTGACGGCGTTCTGCAACGCGTTGATCGCTTCGGGGAAGTTCTTCCGCTGATAGGAAACGATCCCTTTCAACCTATAACCTTCAGACTTGTTGGGGAATTTCTTGATAAGTTCGCCGGAGGTCGTTTCCGCTGCCGCTACATTTCCCAGTTCCAGGTTCACGAGCCCGATTTTGTATTGCGCCACCTGGTCGTTTGCATTGATGTCCACCAGGCGTTTGTAGAGGACAAGGGCCTGTTCCCTTCTGCCGAGGGAGAGTTCGATTTGGGCCAGCAGGTAATACGGGCGCGGGTTGTGTGGATCGCCCATGATAACCTCTCTCAGCAACCCCTTGGCCTGTTCCGCCTTATCCTGGTTTGGCGCCATAAGGGCAGCCAATTCCAGCTTGGTGCTGAGCCGCCCCGGCTCTTTCTGCAAGGCGCTGAGAAATGAGGCTTCCGCCTCCTGAGGCATTTTTTTGAGAGCGTAGCCGCTGCCGATTGCCTCAAGGGCGTCCGCCGAATCGGGCTTCGAGACCAGATATTCCTCGGCCAGGCTGATCGCCTGATCCGGCTTCTTGAGACAATTGTAAAGCTTCGCCAAGTCCAGTTTTATGTCCGGCAGAGTCGGATTCAAGCGCACTACTTTTTGAAACTCCTTTTCAGCCTGTTCGTATTTACCGGTCGAAAGATACGCCTTGGCCAATTGGTAGCGTGCATCGAGAAAATTCTGGTCCTTTTCCAGCGCGCTCTTGAACAGGATTATGGCCGCGTTCGGATTCTTTTCACGCAGTTTATTGACTCCGTCCGCATACAACTCCGTGCTGGACTTTGCAGTGCACCCACAAATACCGATAGCGATTCCAAGCATGAGTACAAGTAGTTTATACACGGCTGAACCTCCGGAATGATTGGATCACTCTCCCTGCATGCATGTTGCCGCAGATGGATATCCATGTGCTAACACGAATTGTGCCACATCATTCAAGA
>DAIERH010000088.1 GCA_027346925.1 Geobacter sp. | reverse complement strand
TGCACAGAAACTTCGAGGACTACGCCCACCAGATCGATGGCGAGGAATTCTGGTTTGCCAGGGATTTACAAGGGCTCCTGGGGTATGCCAAATGGGAGAACTTCACCAAGGTTATCGATAAGGCCAAGATAGCCTGTCAAACCACCGGTCATTCGGTGTCCGATCATTTTGCTGACGTCAGCAAAACGATCCCGATGCCAAAAATGCGGAATGCGCGATTGAGGACAACTCCCTTTCGGAGAGTAGCTGATGAAAAATAGGACCATCAACGTCAAGGGGAGCGAGATTGCGGTTTCCCGCAAGGAACATGATGATTATATCTCCCTGACCGATATTGCCCGATACCGCGATGCGGAGCGGACCGATTATATCATTCAGAACTGGCTGCGCAACCGCAACACCATAGAGTTTCTCGGTATTTGGGAGCAACTCAACAACCCCGATTTTAAACCCATCGAATTCGATGGGTTTAGAAAACAGGCCGGACTTAACAGTTTTGTCTTGACCGCCAAGAGATGGATCGAACAAACCGGCGCCATCGGGCTGATATCCAAGGCCGGTCGCTACGGCGGGACCTATGCGCACAAGGATATTGCCTTTGAATTTGCAGCCTGGATTTCCGTCGAATTCAAGCTGTATCTCATCAAGGAATTTCAACGCCTCAAGGAGGAAGAGAGCCAAGCGCTTTCCCTGGAGTGGAATCTCCAGCGTACCCTTGCCAAGATTAACTATCGGATTCACACCGACGCGGTCAAAGAGAAACTGATCCCGCCCCGCCTCACCAAGGCCCGCATAACCGCCATCTATGCCAATGAAGCTGACCTGCTGAATGTCGCCTTGTTCGGGGTGACGGCCCGCGAATGGCGGGACGCCAACCCGGACAAGGAAGGCAATATACGCGATCATGCCTCGCTGGAACAGTTGGTGGTGCTTTCGAACCTGGAAAGCATCAACTCTGTGCTGATTCATCAGGGGATTCTTCAAGCGGGGCGCCTCACCCAACTCAACGAAATTGCCATCACCCAGATGAAATCGCTTAGCGGACAGAGTTCCCTCAAGCAACTTATCGGTTCGACAGGGAAGCCATAACTCCATACCATGACCTCAACCCTCCTCACATACTGGCGCTCCCTGGCCAACGGCACCCGCACCGGCCTTTTTGACCGGCTGCTGCTGACGCTGCTCGCCCCCCTGTCGCTCCCCTACACCCTGGTCCAGCGTCTGAGGGCCGGGCTGTACCGGACAGGGGTTTTGAAGACCATGCGCCTCCCCCGGCCGGTGGTCTCGGTCGGCAACATCACCGTGGGGGGCACCGGCAAGACGCCGACTACCGCCCTCATCGCCCGGCTGCTCATGGAACGGGGGGCGAAGGTGGCGGTGCTGTCCCGCGGCTATGGCGGCAGCATGGAAGGTACAACAGCTATCGTCTCCGACGGACATAAAATACTCCTTACGGCCGAACAATGCGGCGACGAGCCGTATCTCCTGGCCGCCACCGCAACGGGACTGATGGTGGTCATGGGCAGCGACCGCCACAAGGCAGGCCTGCTTGCAATGGAGCGTCTCGGCCCGGATATCTTCCTGCTGGACGACGGCTTCCAGCATCTAGCCCTGCACCGGGATCTGGACATCCTGCTCGTGGACAGCGCCAGGCCCTTCGGCAACGGCCTGACCCTGCCGGCCGGGCTGCTGCGGGAGCCGACCGCGGCAGCACGGCGGGCCGACCTGATCGTCCATACCCGGTGCCCCGAGGGGAACACCCCTGCCCCGGCAATGGCCGGGAAGCCCCGCTGCATCGCCCGGCACCGCCTGGCTGGCCTCATGCCGCTCTCCGGCGGCGCCCCGCTGGCGTTCAGTGACCTGGCCGGCCTCGGAATCCTCGCCTTTGCCGGAATCGCCGACCCGAGCGCCTTTTTCGCCGGACTGACCGGACAGGGGCTGAACCTGGTCCGCACCCTCCCCTTCCCCGACCATGTCCGCTACGACAACGCCCGCATCGCCGAGCTGGACGCCATCATGGAGGGGTGCGGCGCGGAGTACGCCGTCACCACCGAGAAGGACGGGGTGAAGCTGCGGCACCTCTCCCCGGAACTGGCCCGCCGGGTCATGCTCGCCCGCCTCGAACTCACCCTCGACGACCCCTCCCCCCTGACGGCGTTACTGGAGAATTTGCTTCAAAAGTGACACCGGCTGTGGCATTATAAAACGATTTACATCCCTGAAACCGTGGGTATCATGCGTTTGCACGACCTGATCGACATACTGGCCTGCCCCGCCTGCAAGGGGAAACTCACCGCGACCGAGGACGGGGCCTATCTGCTCTGCTCCCCATGCGGCCTCCGTTTTCCGGTCAGAGAGGGCATCCCTGTCATGCTGCTGGATGAAGCGGAAAAAATTCAGGGGCAAGAGCCTGGGGACACGGGGCGGTGAAAACCATCAACCCCTCCCTTGTGGGCAGAATCCTGATCCGCGGCGTCAACTGGATCGGCGACGCGGTCATGACCACCCCCGCCATCGGCGCCGTCCGGGAGCAGTTTCCCGCAGCCGAGATCTCGCTGCTGGCCAATCCCCTGGTGGCGGAACTCTTCTCGCCCCATGATTGGGTTGACCGGGTGGTCGTCTTCGACCGCAAAGGGAGACACCACGGCATTGGCGGCAGAATCAGGCTGGCCGCCGAGCTCAGGCAACAGCGCTTCGACCTGGCCGTCATCCTGCCCAACTCCTTTGATTCGGCCCTGGTTCCCTGGCTGGCCGGCATACCGCACAGGCTGGGCAAACGAAGCGATGGGCGCGGCTGGCTCCTGACGCACCGGTACTCCGCCACCAACGAGACGCCCGGCAGACACGAGGTCCGCTACTACATCGACCTGCTGGCACATTTCGGCATCAGTGGCCGGGCAACGGCACCGTACCTGGTCACGACGCCGGCCGAGGATGCGGACGCCGCCGCTCTGCTGGCGGCCCACGGCATCGAGGGGGGGAATTTCGTGCTGGGCATCAACCCCGGCGCCACCTTTGGTTCCGCCAAACGCTGGTATCCGGAACGGTTCGCCCAGGTAGCCCGGCGCCTGGCTGCCGAATGGAAGGCACGGGTGGTGATTTTCGGCGGCCCGGATGAGACAGGGATCGCGGCAGAGATTGAACAGCACATGGCCGGGACCTGCCTGAACCTGGCGGGCAGGACCACCGTGCGGAACCTCATGGCCCTGATCAGGCGCTGCGACTTCTTCATCACCAACGACTCCGGGCCGATGCACATCGCCGCCGCCTTCGGCATCCCGCTGGTGGCCATATTCGGCCCCACCGACCACACCGGCACCGCCCCCTACAGCGACCGGGCGGTGGTGGTCCGCAAGGAGATCGACTGCGCCCCCTGCAAGCTCCGCGAATGCCCGAGCGACCATCGCTGCATGACAATGGTCACGGCGGACGACGTGGTGGCGGCTGCAATGGGGCTTTTTCGACAAATCCCGGCAAGGGAGGCGCGATCATGACCAAGATACTCGTCACCGGAGCGGCAGGCTTTATCGGCTATCATCTCTGCACGCGCCTGCTGGGCCGGGGTGACGAGGTCGTGGGCCTCGACAACCTGAACGATTACTACGACGTGGCCCTGAAACAGGACCGCCTGGGTCAACTGGAGGGGGCGGAGGGCTTCCGCTTCCTGAAGTGCGGCCTCGAGGACCGGCACGCCATGGAGCGACTCTTCAGCGAGGAACGTTTCGCCGTGGTGGTGCATCTGGCCGCCCAGGCCGGGGTGCGTTACTCCCTGGCCAACCCCCGCGCTTACAGCGACAGCAACCTGGTCGGCTTCCTGAACGTGCTGGAGGGGTGCCGCCACACGCGGGTGAACCATCTGGTCTATGCCTCGTCCAGTTCGGTGTACGGCGCGAACACCCGGACCCCCTTCTCGGTCCACCACAACGTGGACCATCCCGTCTCCCTGTATGCCGCCACCAAAAAGGCCAACGAGTTGATGGCCCACAGCTATGCCAGCCTGTACGGCCTGGCCACGACCGGACTGCGCCTCTTCACCGTGTATGGTCCCTGGGGGCGGCCCGACATGGCCTATTTTTCCTTTACCAAGGCAATCCTTGAGGGGCGGCCGATCGACGTCTTCAACCACGGCCGGATGCAGCGCGACTTCACCTACATCGACGACATCGTGGAAGGGATGGTGCGGGTTGCCGATAGGCCGGCGCTGCCCGATCCGGCCTGGAGCGGCGAAGCCCCCGATCCCGGCAGCAGTTTTGCCCCCTACCGCATCTACAATATCGGCAACCACAGGCCGGTTGAACTCAGCCAGTTCATCGAAACACTGGAACAATGCCTGGGCAGGAAGGCAGTGAAGAACCTGCTCCCCATGCAGGCCGGCGATGTTCCGGTCACCTGCGCCGATGTGGACGACCTGAGGGCAGCGGTGGGCTTTGCGCCGGACACGCCGCTTGAGGAGGGCATCGGGCGGTTCGTGGCGTGGTACCGGGGGTATTACGGTGCCTAACGACGCCACGCGCATGAAAATCTCGGCCACCATCATAACCCGCAACGAGGAGCATACTATCGCCGGTTGCCTGGCGAGCCTGGATTTCGCCGACGAGATCATCGTGGTCGATTCGGGCAGCACGGACCGGACCCGCGAGATCTGTGAGCTGAATCCAAAGGTGCGGTTTCACGTATATCCCTGGGAGGGATTCGGCATTCAGAAAAACAACGCCCTGGACCTGGCAACGGGGGAGTGGATCTTTTCCATCGACGCCGACGAAACCGTGACCCCGGAGCTGGCCGCGGAGATTCGCCGGACCGTCCAAAAGCCGGCCTGTGACGGCTACACCGTGAAGCGGAAGAACTTTTATCGCGGCCGGTGGGTACGGCATTCCGGCTGGTGGCCGGACCGTATTCTGCGCCTCTTCCGCAAGGGGCGCGGGCGCTTCTCCGACCGTCTCGTACACGAATCGGTCGTGCTGGATGGGCATCCGGGCCATCTGGAGAACTGCATCGAGCACCGTTCGTTCCGCAACGTGGGGGACTTTTTCCGCAAGGGCGAAAGCTACTCCACCCTGGGAGCGCGCGTGATGCTGGAGCGGGGAGAGACGACATCGGCAATGAATGCCCTGTTCAGGAGTGGCCTCACCTTTTTCAAGACGCTTGTCATCAAGCGTGGTTTTCTGGATGGAAGCACCGGGGTACTGATCGCCTTTTCCAACGCCACGGGGGTGTTCTACCGCCACATGAAATGCCTCGAACTCCAGTCGGAGCGCCATGACAGCCGGGAATAGCTCCATAAGCGTCGTCATACCCGTGTACAACGGCGAACGCTTCGTCGCCGAGGCGATACGCAGTGCCCTGGGACAGACGGTCGCGCCGCAGGAAATCATCGTGGTTGACGATGCCTCAACCGACCGGACCGGCGAGATCATCCGGCAGGAGTTCGCCCCGCAACTCGAACGCGGGGCTGTGCGCTACGCGAGAAACGAGCGCAACAGGGAGCGCTCCTTCAGCAGGAACGAAGGGGTGCGCCTGGCCCGGGGGGAGTATGTGTTTTTCCTCGATTACGACGACCTGTGGGAGCCGGACTACCTCGAAACCGTCATGGGGGTCTTGGGACGGGATGGAGCCGACCTGGTCTACTCCTTTCCCAGGACCTTTGTTGACGAACAGGGGCGGATCATACGCAGTACCACGAAAAGGATCAGCGCCGATACGGCGGAGTTGGTATTTGCCTCGCAAGTGGGCTATCCGTCGGCTACCGCACTGAAACGGGATTCATTCCCCGGATACGCCGAAGACTGTATCCTGCGGGAAGACTGGGAGATTTTCCTTCGGGCACAGCTTTCAGGCCTTCGGATCAGGATACTGGATCGCGACCAGGTACGGATGCGCGCCCACGGAGAGCGCAGCAGCAGAAGCGCCAAGTTCTGGCGTTCGACGCTGCGGGTCCATGAGCAGTACCGGGCACGGATTCCCCTTCAGTACCGCGGCCTCTTTCTCTATCATGTCGCCGACATCTGCCTGCGCTACGGCGACCTGCGCCGGGGATGGCGCCTGACCCTGCAATCGCTCATGGGAGGTGCGCTCCCCGACCTGCGCATGGTGCATCGCCTCCTCACCCGGGGAATGCGTCTGGACCGTTTTGTGTCGCTTGCCGCGGAACGCCGCAGGCTCCTGGAAGGGGATACCCCATGATCGGCATTACCCTGGCGGTCCACAACAAGCTGGAATACACCCGGATCTGCCTGGAGAGCCTGTACCGGACACTACCGCCGCAGGCAACCGTCGTGGTCGTGGACAACGCATCGGGCGATGGCACGGCGGAATACCTGCAATCCCTTCCCTGGATCGGCGTTGTCTCGAACGGGGAAAACCGCGGCTGCGCTCCGGCCTGGAACCAGGGGGTGCGGGCAGCAGGCGGCGACTGGATTATTGTGCTGAACAACGACATCGTGCTGGCCGAGGGGTGGTGGCAAGGGCTCCTTTCCGCGGCGAATCGTTGGGGGCTGGACGTCGTCAGCCCCGCCATCCGCGAGGGGGAGTTCAACTACGACCTTGGCGGTTATGCCCGCGAGTTCATCGCAGCCATGTCCGGGGTGGTCAGGCGGGGGAGCGCCCATGCGGTCTGCTTCGCGGCGCGCCGGGCGGTCTTCGATACAATCGGCCTGTTCGACGAGAACTTCCGCATCGGCCAGTACGAGGACACCGACTTCTTTCTTCGCGCAACACGTGCCGGATTCAGGCTGGGGACGGCCGGAAGCTCGTTCATTCACCATTTCGGGTCCGTGACGCAGAACACCCTGGGAAAGGCGCGCGAACCCAAACCCTATGCCCTGGAGAACAAGGCCTACTTCATCCGCAAATGGAAGCTCCCCTGGTGGAAGCGGGCGGCCGGACGCAACTGGAACAAGCTCGTGAACTGGCTGCACAGCCGGAGAGAACGGCTGCTGCACCGGCATACCCTGGTGGAAAAATGGCTTGCCGGGAGACTGCGTTATTTCTAGTGATCATTCCCCAAAAGGTTCGGCCCCTTCATACCTGATCGTCTGCCTGCGTTTTCTGGGAGACGTCCTGGTGACCACCCCCCTGGCATACTCCATCAAGACGCACCAGCCGGGTGCCCGCGTCGATTACCTGGTGTTCGCGGGCACCGAGGGGATACTGGCCAAAAACCCCTATGTGGACCGGGTTATCGGCATGCCCCGCGGCAGCCGCAGCCCCGGCGTCATCGCCTCCTTGTGGAACAGGTACGATGTGGCTCTCTCCACGAACCCGTCCGACCGGATGACCCTTTTCGGCTCAATCGCGGGAAAGAGGTCGTACGGCCTGCTCCAGGACGTC
Organism: Geobacter sp.; assembly: GCA_027346925.1. Taxonomy (GTDB): domain Bacteria; phylum Desulfobacterota; class Desulfuromonadia; order Geobacterales; family Pseudopelobacteraceae; genus JACPFJ01. The sequence continues at coordinate 1,548 of DAIERH010000088.1, read as the reverse complement.
CCGGCCGAATGGTGGAAGAAACTGCTGCTCACCGGCTGGCTTCGTTACGACGACAGTAATCACGTTGTCCCGGGTGTACTGTCGCTGCTCGATAGCCTGGGTATCCCCAAACTACCCCGCGTTGTCATGGGGTTTGACGCCGACGATGAATCGTTTGTCAGCGCCAGGCTGGCAGGCGGCCCGTATGTGGTTCTCCATCCCTACAGCAGGGGGGCCTGCAAATTCTGGGACGCGGAGAAGTGGGGGGCGCTGGCGGGATTGATACATGACCGGCTGGGCCTGCGTACGCTCTTCACCGTCACGCCGGATCCGGCCGACCGGGCCTTTCTCGAACGGATAGCAGAGGCCGCACCGACCCGGATCGAATGGTTTTCCGAACTGTTCTCGCTCAACCAGCTCGCGGCAGCGATCAAGGGAAGCACGGCATACGTGGGAATCGACACTGCCGCGACCCATATCGCCGCCGCGGTCGGTACGCCCACGGTGGCCGTGTTCGGGCCGACCCTCACGCGCTACTGGGCGCCGTGGCCCAACGACTGCCGGGAAAGGTCCCCGTTCAGCACCGGCAAAGGGGTGCAGCGGGTCGGGAACGTCACCGTGGTGCAGAAACCGTGGGAGTGCGTTCCCTGCAACAGGGAAAGCTGCGCCATCAGCCAACGCGGCAAAATGGAATGCCTGGAGGAGACCACGCCGGAAGAGGTGTTCCGGGAGGTAAAGGACCATGTCGGTCAACATCACCGAAAATAACCAGAACAATATCGGTTGGATCTGTACCGGCCACCAATGCGAGGCGGGCCACGGGGACAAGGTCGCCATGCGCTGGATCTCATCCGGCTTCGAACGGCGCGACTATACCTTCGGGGACATGGACCGGCTATCAAACCGTTTTGCCAATGTCCTCCGCACCCTCGCCATCGAAGCCGGCGAGGTGGTCTTCACCTTTCTCCCCAAGGCACCCGAACAGTTTACGGCGTTTCTCGGTTCCCTCAAGGCGGAGTGCATCACCGGCACGCTCTTCTCCAACTTCGGCGACGATGCGCTGCTGGATCGCCTGGAGGCCTCGGAAGCCCGGCTGGTTGTCACCCGCAAGAGTCTCTACCGCAAGATCGAACGCATCCGCGGCCGGCTTCCCCATCTCCGGGCCGTGATCCTGACCGATGTTTCCGAGGATGTCTCCTCCGATGTACTGAGCTGGGAATGCCTGATGGGCGCCGCATCCGACCGTTTCGACACGCCGGCCACCGCTCCGGACACCCCTTCGGTGCTGCACTACACCTCGGGTTCCACCGGCAAACCCAAAGGGGTCCTGCACCGTCACGGCAGCATCCGGTACCAGGAGCGCACCACGCGGGAGGTGCTGGGACTGGGGCCGGACGACCTCTTCTGGTGCACCGCCGACCAGGGGTGGGTCACCGGCACGTCCTACGGCATCATCGGCCCCTGGAGCCTGGGGGTGACGCAGATCCATTTCGGCGGCGGCTACAACGCCCGGCACTGGTTCGACCTGCTGCGGGACGAGCGGATTACCGTCTGGTACACGGCTCCCAC